>JAADIE010000122.1:4840-37195 GCA_013151495.1 Nitrospirota bacterium
CTGCTTGCTAGCATTAAGACCCCAAAAATCTTGTCAGAAACCACCAGGGGCGATATAACCAAAAATTCAATCCCTTCCCGAATAAGGACTGGGGTGTTTTTTATTTCATCCTCTTCGGCAATATAAAGGGGTTGCCCCTCTTCAAAAAGATGCCAGAAGAAACTGTTCAGCTCTCCTTCTTTTGTCCTTTTAGAAAACTCCTTTGATACGCCGCTTTCTGCAACTATTCTGAACTGGTCGTTTTCTCTAAGAAGTATCATGCCTACCTTGAATTCCGTTAGCATTAGTACCTTCTCAAGGAGTTCATTAAAGACCTCAGCAATGTTTTCTGAGTTAATAAATGTTGTAGATAGGGTGTTTATAATCATCAGCTCCTGATTTCTTTTTAGCAGCTCGCGCTCGATATTCATAAAGTGGGTAATATCGTAAAAAGCAATACTTATCAGGGTTTGAAGATAGGTAAGAGTGGTTGTTTTTAAAACTATTTCAAACTCTTTATCACGAAAACTTATTCTATCTTTAATTGGTTCCGATGCTGTTTTGCAGTAAAGAACGCTTGACCACAGGGTTGATAAATCCTTAACCTCTTTTAGATGCTTTCCTTTTATGTTGTTCAAACCGAAAACCGTTGTAAATGCCTCATTGTAATCAACTATCTTTCCATAGGAATCGATTAAAAGAATTGGTATCGGAAAGGTATTAATTATGTCGGTATTCTGCTCCTTTTTTCCTTTAAAATCCAATGCTTATTACTCCTGCAAATTTAAGCAACTTCTTCAGGAAGAGCAATTCGGCCCATTACTGCAGAGGCTGCAGCTACTGCTGGACTTGCCAGATAGACTTCACTCTCTGGATGACCCATCCTTCCAACAAAGTTACGATTGGTTGTTGCTACTGCTCGTTCTCCCTTTGCCAGTATGCCCATATGTCCACCAAGACAGGGTCCACAGGTAGGAGTCGAAACAACAGCTTCGGCATCAAGGAATATCTCCAGAAGCCCCTCCTTCATGGCCTGTTTGTAGATCCATTGAGTGGCAGGTATTACAATCATACGCACATTGGGATTTACCTTTTTACCTTTAATAACCTCTGCTGCCTCGCGCAGATCCTCAAGACGACCATTAGTGCATGAGCCGATAACAACCTGATCTATGTCAATGTCGGTAAGTTCCCTGGCAAATTTTGTATTTGAAGGAAGATGCGGACAGGCAACAACTGGCTCAATCTTTGAACAGTCGTATTCCCTGACTTCGACATAATTAGCATCGTCATCTGAGGTGTAAAAGGTGTAGTCTCTTTTTGCTCGCTCTTTTACATAAGCCTCGGTTATTTCATCTGGTACTATTATGCCGCTTTTACCACCAGCCTCTATGGCCATATTACACATGGTTAGTCGTGCGTGCATAGGCAGGTTACGGATGGTCTCGCCGGTAAACTCCATGGCCCTATAGAGGGCTCCGTCTACACCTATATCGCCGATGGTATAAAGTATCAGGTCCTTCCCACCTACCCATTTATTCAGTTTTCCATAGTAAATGAATTTCATGCTTTCAGGTACTCTGAACCAGCATTCACCTGTTGCCATTGCTGCGGCCACATCAGTTGAACCAACTCCAGTAGCAAAAGCACCAAGGGCACCATATGTGCATGTATGACTGTCGGCACCTATTACAAGGTCTCCTGGAAGTACAAGGCCCTGTTCAGGGAGCAGGGCATGTTCTACTCCCATTCTGCCAACTTCAAAATAAAGGGAAAGGTTATGTTTATGCGAAAACTCCCTGAGCATTTTACACTGTTCTGCTGCCTTTATATCCTTTTGTGGTGCAAAATGGTCAGGGATAAATGCTATTTTATCAGAGTCAAACACCTGTTTTGCACCTATCTTTTCAAACTCCTTTATTGCAATTGGTGCTGTAATATCATTTGCCAGGATTAAATCTACCTTGGCGTTTATCAACTCACCCGGTGCAACCTCTTTTTTACCAGCATGCGCGGCAAGAATCTTCTCTGTTATCGTCATCAAAACCTCCTATATCCCCTTCGTTGGTATACGCTTTCTTCCTTCTAATTTGTTCAATGCATTTATATAAGCCTTTGCAGAGGCAACTATAATGTCCGTATCAGAGCCGTAGCCTCTAACTGTCCTACCATCCTGTTCAAGGGTTACTATGACTTCACCCAGTGCATCGGTACCACCGGTAATACCCTTGATTTCAAACTTTTCTAAAGAGCTTTTTGCCTCTGTAAGTTTTGAAATTGCTCGATATGTAGCATCTACAGGACCGTCTCCGGTTTCGGTTGTCTCCTTTTCCTCACCACGAATCAACATCTTTACAGTAGCGGTAGGTTTGGAGTCTGTACCACTAACTACATGGAGTTTTAGCAGACTAAATACTTCGGGAACCTTTTTTACTTCTTCAGATACCAGGGCTTCGAGGTCCTCGTCAAAGATATACTTTTTTTGATCGCATATTTTTTTAAAACGCTGAAATGCCTTATCCAGTTCTTCTGGTGTTAATTCATATCCGAGTTCCCTGAGACGCTCCTTGAAGGCATGTCTACCTGAATGTTTTCCCAGAATGAGTTTGGATTGGGGTATGCCTACAGTTTCCGGTCTCATTATTTCATATGTGGAGCGTTCCTTGAGAAATCCGTCCTGATGGATTCCTGACTCATGGGCAAATGCATTGGCCCCTACGATGGCCTTGTTAGGTTGAACCACCATTCCTGTTATTTTAGATACGAGGCGGCTTGTTTTATAGATCTCCTCAGTTTTAATTCTTGTGTCGGCGTTAAAAAACTTTGGACGGGTCTTCAGGGCCATTACAATCTCTTCCATTGCTGCATTACCTGCACGTTCACCAATACCGTTAATGGTGCATTCAACCTGCCCGGCACCTTTCAGTATTGCAGTAAGGGAATTTGCCACTGCCAGTCCGAGGTCGTTATGGCAATGCACCGATATAACTGCCTTGTCAATGTTGGGTACCTTGTTAAAGAGGTATTCAATGAGTTCTGCATACTCCTGTGGAACAGTGTAACCTACTGTGTCCGGTATATTTACAGTTGTAGCACCGGCCTTGATGACCTCTTCAGCAACACGGCATAAAAAATCCCAGTCACTCCGGGTTGCATCCTCAGCAGAAAACTCAACATCATCAGTGTATTTACGTGCCTTCTTAACGGCATATATTGCGGCCTCCAGTACCTCCTGGCGTGACATTCGAAGTTTGTACTTTAAATGGATATCAGATGTGGCTATAAAAGTATGAATTCGGCCTGATTCTGCTGGTTTGATCGCCTCAGCCGCACGTTCAATATCAAGGTCTTTTGCTCGTGCAAGGCCACAAACAGTTATTCCTTTTATCTCCTCAGCAATTCTTTTTACTGCTTCGAAATCACCAGGAGAAGCAACAGGAAAGCCCGCCTCAATAATATCGATATTCAGCCTGGCAAGTTGCCTGGCCACATGAAGTTTTTCGTCTACATTCATTGATGCGCCAGGCGATTGTTCTCCATCCCTCAGGGTTGTATCGAAAATTTTAATTATTCTCATGGCTAAACAGTCCTCTTTGATTGTCTTTTTTTGTAAAAAAGGTACGTATTTTCTATTATACCCCAAAGTAGATATCCCATTGCAAAGGAAAATAGCGCTATTGGTGGGTGGACAACGGTAAAAAATATTAAAGTCACAAAAAATACAAGTGCCCAGAAGGGTTTGCGTCTTTTTAGGTCTATCTCTTTTATACCATGAAAACGCATAGTACTTATCATTAACATAGCTAATATAATGGTTAATATCAAAACAAAAATGCTCCCCCTCGGGGGTGAATCATAAAAGCTATTGTGAAATATAACCAGTGTAGCTATTACCGAAGCGGCAGCAGGAATGGGCATACCGGTGAAGGCAAGCCTTTCTGTAGACACCATCTGAATATTATAACGGGCAAGCCTTAAAGCTCCACAGGCTGCAAAAAGGAATGCCGTTGCTGTGCCAACCCTGCCAAATGGCATTAACGACCATGTATAAACCAGCACAGCAGGTGCAATTCCAAATGCAACAAGATCGCTAAGAGAGTCCAGTTCCAGACCAAACTTGGTTGTTGTGTTTGTCAATCTTGCCATCCAGCCATCCAATCCATCGAATATATTGGCAATAAGGATTGCCCAGGCAGCCCTGACATAATCTCCTTTAATGGCTGAAATAAGCGCATAAAAACCGAAAAACATACCACATATGGTGAGGCTATTTGGTAAGAGATAAATACCTTTTTTCATGCTTTACCTTCTTTCAATCTGGCAATTGGTGTTTCACCAGCTTTTACCTTGTTGCCAGGTTTTACAAGTGGTTCAGAATTTTCTGGAAGGAAAATATCGACTCTTGATCCCAGCTTTATTATTCCATACCTGTCACCACGCTGAAGTCTTTCTCCGGGTTTGGCCCGACAAACAATTCGTCTAGCAACCAGGCCTGCTATCTGTCTGACAAGAACAGGCCCCCTGTCTGTTTCAAGCAACATTGAGACATTCTCGTTTTCTAATGAGGCAAGGTCTGTATAAGCAGCCCTGAATCCACCTTTACGATGTACCACCTTCAGTACCCTGCCGGTATAAGGAGCCCGGTTCACATGTACATTAAAGGGTGACATGAAAATGCTGATCCTCAGGGCCCGTGTCATCAAGAAATCAGGCTCCTGAATTTTGTCTATTTTGATAATTTTTCCATCTGCAGGGGAAACAACGATGTCAGGCTCAACTGTTGATCTCCTTTCAGGGTCTCTGAAGAAATATAGTACGAATAGAAAACCTGTAATTGGTAATGTAGAAACAAGCCAGCCCCAGAGGGCATAACTCAAGGCTGCTGTGGCAGCCGTAGCAAAAAGATATGGAACCCCTTCCTTTGCGATCATGTTTTTTATTGAATAGTCAATAATGCCCGGTAAATAATACAGGGGATATTAATATTGATCGGTTTTAATTTTGCTAAAGATTTGCTATGAAGAGCAAATCGCAATATTTCCTCGTAAAAAGTGGCCCCCGAAAAGTCGCAGACCTTTCTGAATGTCTGTCGATAGCGGGCACCCCATAAAGTCATCAAGACTTTATGGGGTGCCTTGGGAGACGAATAACTACTATCCCCTGTAATATAATAAGTTCTCATCGTTTGCAGACAATAGTATAGACTATTGTTTTTCTTCTTTATTTTCTTCTTTAAGAAGTTTGTAATCAATACTATCAACAAGGGCCTGCCAGGAGGCCTCAATGATATTTTCAGATACACCAACGGTGCCCCATTTTGATTCAGAATCACCCGACTCTATCAGAACTCTTACCTTAGAGCCAGTTCCTTTGCGTGTACTTAATACGCGAACCTTATAGTCATTCAATTTTACCGACTTTAGTTCTGGATAAAACTTCTCAAGGGCCTTTCTCAGGGCATTGTCAAGAGCATTAACTGGTCCGTTTCCGGTTGCAGCAGTGTGTTCTATATGTCCACTTACCCTGACCATTATTGTGGCTTCACTAAGTGGCTCTTCGGTTTCCTTTCTTTTTTCAACTATCACTCTAAAACCAATAAGATCAAAGAACCGCTTGTGAAGACCGAGTATCTTTTTAACAAGGAGCTCAAAAGATGCATCGGCTGCCTCAAATTGGTATCCCTGATTTTCAAGCTCTTTGATTGTAACCAGGATTTCCTCAAGCTGTGGAGAGCCCTTATCCAGGCTGATGCCAAGTTCTTCAGCCTTTCTGATGATATTGCTTTTTCCGGCAAGATCAGACACCAGTACCCTGCGGGAGTTACCAACAAGCTCAGGCCTTATGTGTTCATAGGTGTCAGGGTTCTTTATAATTGCTGATACATGGACACCGCCTTTGTGTGCAAAGGCACTATCGCCTACATAGGGCTGACGATTAAAGTGGCTGATGTTCGCAATTTCATTTATAAATCTGGAGACCTCTCTGAGGCGTCTAAGCTGCTCGTCAGAAACGCATTGATAACCCAGTTTTATCTGAAGATTGGGTATTATTGAGCAAAGATTGGCGTTTCCACATCTTTCACCAAGGCCATTAATTGTGCCCTGAACATGGGAGGCCCCTGCAGAGACAGCAAGCAGTGAGTTGGCTACTGCGCATTCCGAGTCGTTATGGGCATGTATGCCTATTGGGGCTTTCAGGGTCTTCTTTATGGTTTTTGTGATCTTCTTTATATCATCTGGCAGTGTACCACCGTTTGTGTCGCAGAGAACAAGACAGTCTGCACCAGCCTCCTTAGCTGCTTCAAGACATTTAACCGCATATTCAGGGTTGTTTTTATATCCATCGTAAAAATGTTCGGCATCAAAAAACACAGTGTCGACTCGTTCCTTTAAATATTTAATTGTGTCATAAATGATTTCAAGGTTCCTATCAAGAGAGATTCTCAAGGCTGCGGTAGCATGAAAGTCCCAGGTTTTACCAAATATAGTGATAACGGGTGTTTCTGCCTTTAACAGGCTCTGAATATTGTGGTCCTTTTCGACCTTTACACTTGCCCTGTGGGTGCTTCCAAAGGCCACTACCTTGGAGTTTTTGAGTTTGAGGCCTTTGGCTTTTCGGAAGTACTCAGCATCTTTTGGGTTTGAGCCAGGCCAGCCTCCCTCGATGTAGTCAATACCCAGCTCGTCCAGCTTTTCTGTAATGCGCAGTTTGTCTTCAACCGAGAAGTTGATCTCCTCAGACTGGGCACCGTCTCTTAAGGTTGTGTCGTATATAACGATTTTTTTCATAATATTAAATTTAATCAAAATTATGTTTAAAAAACAAGGAAAATTTTGATTATATACCTTTGCACTGGTAGCATTTCTCTAAAAAAGGTGGTATAATTAAATCAAGGTGATCGAGCCACACTCCCTTCATAGAAAAGGAGTATCCTGAGATGAGTCTCACCGTTGTAGGTGGAGGAATCTCAGGACTATCATTAGCCTACCTTTTAAGTAGACAAATTCCAGAGCTTGAGATAAGGGTTTTAGAAGCAGAAAAAAGGCCTGGTGGAAAGATATGGACAGACAAGGCTGATGGTTTTTTATGTGAAAGTGGGGTAAATGGATTTCTTGACAACAAACCTACAACCCTTGAATTTATAAAGACCCTTTCGCTTGAGCCCCTCAGAAGTAATGATGCTGCCAGAAAACGATACATATATCGTGCTGGCAGGTTACATAGATTGCCAGAAAGCCCCCAGGCATTTCTGCTTTCAGGACTACTTACGCCTTGTGGAAAGGGCCGCATTATATATGAACTCCTGGCACCAAGGGGAAAGGACGAAGACGAATCCCTTGCCTCTTTTGCCATCCGTAGACTTGGTAAAGAGGTTTACGAGTATTTTATTGATCCCATGGCCTCTGGAATATATGCAGGAAATGCAGAGGAATTAAGCCTGAAGAGTTGCTTTCCAAGGATATACGAACTTGAACGACAGTATGGTAGCCTTATCAGGGCGCTTGTAAGGCTTCAGAAAGAGGCAAAAAAAACAGGCAAAAAGGTCGGACCATCCCCTGGTGGGGTACTTACCTCCTTTTATGATGGCATGGAAACAGTAATAGGGGCATTAAAGGAGAGCCTTGGTAAGAGGATTGTTACCTCAAAGAGGGTTGTCGGGATAGAGAAAAACAACGGGTACTACCGTGTATATACCGATGATGGCCAGAGCTTTGAATCCGAGGCTGTGGTACTTGCCTGTCCAGCATACGAGGCTGCCAGAATCGTTAGTGAGCTCGACAGGGATGCCTCGGAATTGATGAAGAAAATACCATACCCACCTGTATCTGTGGTCTGTCTTGGTTTCCGGTATGAGGATATAGATTTTGACATTAATGGGTTTGGTTTTCTTGTGCCCTCTGTTGAGGGAAGAAGAATCCTTGGCACCCTTTGGGATTCAAGTATCTTTCCTAATAGGGCGCCCCAGGGGTATGTACTTTTCAGGACAATGCTTGGTGGGGCAAGAAATCCTGATGTGGCCCTTCAGAAGGAGGAGGCACTTATTGATACCGTGCTTGGTGAGTTAAGAGATATCATGGGCATTGATGTGGAGCCAGAGTTTTCAAGGGTATATGTACATGAAAAGGCAATCCCTCAGTACAGGGTTGGACATTCCTCTTTGGTAGAGGAGATAAGAAACAGGCTCGAGAAAAAATTCAAAGGGGTCTTTTTAACCGGAAACGGCTATGGTGGCATTGGGTTCAACGACTGTATTTACAACTCATATAAATTATCAGAGACAATTCTAAACCATTTCACTCCTGAAGAGGAGTGAGAAAGGAGGCAGCAATGAGAGAACAGGAAATCGTAGAGGTACTGAGGGTAGAAAACCCTGAGTTTCAGCAGCTTGAACAGGAACACAGGGCTCTGGAATCAAGGCTATCAGAGCTTGAAAGCAAACACTTCCTCAAACCGGAAGAGGAGATGGAAATAAAGCTTATAAAAAAGCAGAAGCTTGCTAAAAAGGACAAAATGGCAATGTTAATAAGGCAGTATAAGAAAACAGTGCTGCAGAATTAATTAAAAAATAAAGAAAATTATTCGACCTTTGTTCAAAGGAAGGGGTGGAGTCTACTTTTTGTCTTCAAATCTGTATAATAAATAGCAAAAAAATCAGAAGATATCAAAAATAAACGAATTTAAGGAGGTCAAGAAGGTTGAGAAGCGATGAGGTAAAAAAGGGACTTGAACGGGTACCCCACAGAGCTCTGCTTTATGCAACTGGCATCCCCAGGTCTGAGATGGACAAACCCTTCATTGGAGTAGCCACAAGTTTTACAGATATCATTCCCGGTCATATTGGTATGAGGGACCTTGAACGTTTCATTGAAAAGGGGATTCATGCCGGAGGTGGCTATCCATTTTTCTTTGGTATACCTGGTATCTGTGATGGAATAGCAATGGGACACAGTGGTATGCACTACTCCCTGCCTTCAAGAGAACTGATCGCCGACATGGTAGAAACCATTGCAGAGGCCCACAAGTTTGATGGGCTGGTGTTGTTGACAAACTGCGATAAGATTACCCCTGGCATGTTAATGGCTGCAGGCAGGGTAAATATTCCAACAATTATAGTAACGGCAGGGCCTATGCATTCTGGGCATCTCAAAGGCAAAAGACTGAGCCTCGTTAATGATACCTTCGAGGCTATAGGCAAATACAAAAAAGGCCTGATAGACAACAAAGAACTTTCATCTCTTGAGATGTGTGCATGCCCTGGAGCTGGTTCCTGTCAGGGCATGTATACAGCAAACACCATGGCATGTGTTACTGAGGCCCTTGGTATGAGTATTCCGTTTTGTGCTACGGCCCTTGCAATAGATTCGGAAAAGCGCAGGATTGCCTTTGAAAGTGGTCGTCGAGTAGTGGAGCTGGTCAGAAAAGGCATAACACCAAGAAAGATTATGACCCGTAAGGCCTTTGAAAATGCCATTATGGTCGACATGGCACTTGGAGGCTCCACCAACACGGTTCTGCACATACCTGCAATAGCTAAAGATGCAGGTGTTAAACTTCCCCTCAAGGTATTCGATGAATTGAGTCGGAAAACTCCCCATATCTGTAACATGCTTCCAGGTGGGGTTCATTATATGGAGGATCTGCATCATGCCGGTGGAATTCCTGCAGTGCTGAAACGTTTAAGGGAGCTTATCCATAACTGCCCAACAGTAAGTGGTATGAGAACGCACAGGATTGCAGACCAGGCCGAGGTCTTTGACGAGGAGGTTATCAGGTCTATTGACAGGGCCCACCATAAAGAGGGTGGAATAGCCATACTTACAGGTAACCTGGCACCTGATGGTGCTGTTGTAAAGCAATCGGCAGTTAGCCCGAAAATGATGCGCTTTGAAGGCACTGCAAAGGTTTTCGATTCAGAGGAAGAGGGTATGAAGGCCATACTTTCGGGTAAGATAAAACCAGGTGATGTGGTGGTTATCAGATACGAGGGGCCAAAGGGAGGCCCTGGTATGAGGGAAATGCTCTCTCCAACCGCTACAATTGCTGGTATGGGCCTCAGTGAGTCGGTTGCACTAATTACCGATGGCCGATTCTCGGGTGGCACTCGTGGCCCCTGTATCGGGCATATTTCACCAGAGGCCATGGAAGGTGGCCCAATTGCTATCATAGAGGATGGTGACCGCATAAAGATTGATATACCATCCAGGAGAATAGATCTGCTTTTACCTGAAGAAGAGATAAAAAGCAGACTGAACAGGTGGAAGCCACCCAAGCCAAAGATAACCAAAGGGTATCTGGCCCGTTATGCACGCATGGTTAGCTCGGCTGCTTCAGGGGCTGTAATGCTATAAATTAAAGATATAATTGCTGGATTAGAGGTATGGAAAAAACCGTTAAGGTTGTACTTGGAGCAGACCACGGAGGATATCATCTCAAGAATGCCCTGCTTGATTACTTGTTAAGGCTTGGCTACGATGTAATGGATGTGGGGGCTTATAATGATGAATCTTCCGATTATCCTGACTATGCCAGGCTGGTAGCAGAAAAGATAATTTCAGGTGAGGCAAAAAGAGGGATATTGATCTGTGGTAGCGGGGTTGGTAGCTCAATTGCAGCTAACAAATTCAAAGGCATCAGAGCTGCTGTATGCCACGATACATATTCTGCCCGTCAGGGTGTTGAGGATGATGACATGAATGTACTATGTCTGGGGGCAAGGGTTATTGGGGAGGCCCTTGCCAGGGATATAGTAAAGGCCTTTTTATGTGCTTCCTTTAAAGACAAGGATCGTTATAAAAGACGACTAAAAAAGATACTGGAGTTTGAGGAACAATGGATGAAGAGAAGCTGATACATGACTGGCTGGTGCGAACCCTGAAGAAACGGCTATCAAGGGATTATAAAGATATCAAGGACAACATTGAGGGTCAGAAGGAGTCGTTCCGCGGACAGTATCCTGACCTGATACTTGGTAGCCACGGTATGGTACTTTCGGTTGTAGAGGTGGAAACAGAAAGTACTATCACCGAGGAGGCTGCCAAAAGATGGAAGGCCCTTGTGGAGGGGCCTGTTAAGCTTGTGTTGATGGTGCCCAAGAACTCAGTTAAAGAAGTTACCACGCTATTGTGGAACGAGGGCATTGCTGAGAAGGTCTCCATAGGCACCTATGATATGGTGATCAAAATGCCCTGAATTTTAAGCACCATCAAATCCTCTGCGACAATTACCTTGCCACTGAAGTGCTGTTTACATTGCCTTATAAATTCTGATGAAGGCACATCTGTTGGATACAAATGACTCAAAAGAAGGGTAGACACATTTGCCTTATTTGCCAGTTTACCACATTCAGAAGGTGTCATATGTCCCTGTTTCTTTAATCCATCTGGAAAGGAACAGTCTGCCACAAGCAGGTCTGCACCTGAGGCAAGTTCGATGAGTTCCTCTGAGAGGTCTGCATCGCCTGTAAAAACAACCACCTTATCTTTACTTTCAAACCTGTAGGCAACACTATCTGGTGAATGAAGGGTTTTTGCTGAAACAATATCGAGGTCAAAGAGGTGTACCTTTTTTGGGCATGTTTTAAGCACTATTTTAAACTCATCTGGCTCTCGAAGAAGATTCAGAATAACATCTTCGTAAAACCATCTCAGTTTTTCAGGACCAAAAAGATAAAGGGGCTTTTTTCTTTTAAACCCTGGTGTTGCTGAGAGGGCATGAACAAGCCCTGGCAGGTCTGAAACATGATCTGGATGCAGGTGTGTGATAAACACAGCATCTATTTTTCTGTAATCTACTCCTGAAAGGGCTATCTGTCTTAAGGTTCCCGGGCCACAGTCTATGAGTAACCTATTGTTGGTAAAGGAAAGCAGATAGGATGATGCTGATCTTTTGGCTGAGGGCACACATGTTCCACTTCCAAGTACTGTAAGTTTCATGGGAGTTTTATCAGGAGAAGATTTCTTTTATGTTCAGCTCAAGTGTACAGTCCTTACAAATAGTAAACGAAAAGATCCCATCATCGCTGTCGAAGACCTTATCATATCTGCCTGATTTAAGCTCAAAGACCCGGACTTTTTTAATATCAGGGTAGGCAAGTATATAAAACCTGACCTTTTCTCTTTCGTAAAGCTGAAATTTTAGTTCTTCATCTTTTTGAGCAGTATTTTTAGAAACCACTTCAATGGCAACCTCTGGTGGCTCTTTCAGGTGTTCCTCAACCTCTTTGCATACCACCATCAGGTCGGGTCTGACCACGGTGTTTTCGTCAATAATCCAGTCGAGTTCAGGATAAAGTGATATTGATTTAGAGCATTTTTGTAATTGAGCGCCAAACTGAGTATTAAGCTTACCTAAAGCTTTCTGATGCACTCCATATGGAGAAGGAGCCATGGCATATGGAATACCCTCGATAAGCTCCCAGTCACCCTCCCAGCGTTTATAATCCTCTACCGTGTATCTTGGCAGATATTTTTCAGCCAAAGCCATTATTTGCCTCCCTGCCGGTTTTTTAATTATAGCACAATAATTATATCAGTAAACTCTGAAAGGCGCAGGTGTAAAGGTGAGTATAAATATAATAATGGAAAGCCAGCCCATGATCAGGCGGCCTCTGCTTAGTGGTACCTCCCAGTAGATAACCGGAGGATGGCTAAGGCCCAGCATGTAAAGAAGAAAGGCCCACACAAGCCATCCTTCCCAGAGGTAGTCTTTTAAAACCGAAAGGGATGTATGGTCGATACTGCTATTGTAAAGCAGTATTCTAAGTATCCCGGCTGATGCCAGTACCACGGTCAAAACCACTGAAAGCCTTTTGTGTCTTTTGGGACCGAACAGGGCATAGGCCACATGGCCACCATCAAGCTGACCAATTGGAAGGAGGTTCATGGAAGTAACAAAGAAACCGATCCAGCCAGCAAAAGCCACCTGGTTTAGCATGATATCCTTGCCCTCCGGAGGGGTTCCTACAATTGCCTTTGAAAGCAGTGAAAATAGAATCGAGTCTCCAAGTATTAATCCACCACCAGTGTCTTTCAGTGAGACAATCTGTGAGTTGCTCAGACCATAGATGGTAACAACAAGGGCTACCAGGAAACCAGCAATAGGACCAGACGAGCCTATATCAACCAGAGCTCGACGATTAATTATAGGTGATTTCATCTTGATAAAGGCCCCGAAGGTGCCAATAATCGAAGGTGCTGGAATAAAATAGGGCAGGGTGGCCTTTGTATGATTAAGCCTTGATGCAAAATAATGAGAAAGTTCGTGAGTAAGAAGGATTGCAAGCAGTGAGATACAAAAGGGATAGCCTTCAATGATGCGGTCTGGCCTTGCGATTATATCTATCCCCTTCTGTAAGGCACCAGCCACAAGTGTTGAAAAAACCGTTAATACAAACAACCCAATATGTATCAGATACTGTCTTGGTTTCATTTAGTTAAGTTCTGCCTCCAGATCATAATCGTAGGCCCTGGTTATTGTGACATCAACAAAGTCGCCTTTCATAAGTGGCCTTCTTAAGCCTTTAATAAATACCAACCCGTCAATCTCCGGGGCCTGCCCATAATAACGACAAAGGGCAACATCCTGGTCTATTTCATCCACCAGGACCCTCAGTCTTTTTCCAACAAGCCTTAGATTTTTTTCTAACGATATACCTGCCTGAATGCTCATCAACCTGTGATAGCGATCCTTTTTTAACTCATCAGGGATCTGGTCCTTGAGGTCAAAGGCAGGGGTGCCCTCTTCCTGTGAGTATAAGAAGGCTCCAACCCGGTCAAATTGAACCTCTTTAATAAAGTTAAGAAGTGCCTCAAACTCCTGCTCTGTCTCTGATGGAAACCCCACTATAAAAGCGGTTCTTAATACAATATCGGGTATTTCCTGACGAATGGTTTTTATGGTTTCCTGAATCTGCCTTTTAGAACATGGCCGGTTCATGAGTTTCAGGATTCTGTCTTCTGAATGCTGTAGTGGCATGTCTATATAATGGCAAACCCTGGGGTTGTTTTTTATGGCATCGATCAGGCCTTCATTTATTGAATCAGGGAATAGATAAAGTAACCTTATCCAGAAATCGCCATCAAGACTGTTAAGTTCATACAGTAGATTACTAAGGCTGTACCCTCCAAGGTCTTTACCATAAGAGGTTATATCCTGAGCAACAAGTATTATCTCCTTTACACCTTTAATGATTAGCTCTTTAGCCCTCTTTATGATCTCTTTCTGGCTCAGGCTCCTTAATCTTCCCCTGATTGAGGGAATAACACAGAAACTACAGCGACGATTACATCCCTCTGCTATCTTTATATATGCATAGCTTGACAGATCATTGGCACCAACGAAATCAACCCTCTCAGGCTTTCTACCATTGAGGAATCTTTTACAGTACTGGAGTATATTTTTAAAATCCTCTACACCAAAAAAGGCATCAACCTCAGGCAGCTCTTTTTTTAGCTCTTTTAGATACCGCTTGGCAAGACAACCAAAGACAATTAGTTTTTGTTCAGGAGACTTTTTTTCAACATAACTCAATATCTCTTCGACAGATTCCTCTTTTGCTGCATCAATAAAGCCGCAGGTATTAATCAGAACTAAAGAGGCCTCCTCCGGGGTGCTGGCAGGATAGAAGCCTGCCTCGGTCAGTTTCTTCTTGAGCACATCGGAGTCGACAGTATTCTTTGGACAACCAAGGGTGTGAATATAAAATGTGGACATTTTAATTTCAGATTTTAGATTTCAGATTTCAGATTTAAGATTTTAATCTCATTTGATTTCAAGCATTTTATCAAGGGCTTTCACCGCCTTTATGCGTATATCTTCTGGTACCTTTACTTCGTGTTTCATTTCTTTTAGAGCAAATAGCACACTTTCGAGCCGGGTTTTCTTCATGTTTGGACAGATCATATCTTTTCTTAATGGGTGAAAAATCTTGTCAGGATTTTCCTTCCTCAACCTGTACAGGAGGCCAACCTCTGTGCCTACTATAAACTCCTTTGCATCCGATGCCTTTGCATATCTGAGCATTCCTGATGTGCTGGTAACATGGTCAGCCAGTTCTAAAACCTCGAGTCTGCACTCGGGATGGGCCATTAATACGGCATCAGGATGCTCCTTCCTGGCACGCTCTACATCATCGGCGGTTACTCTATCGTGTACATGACAGAAGCCATCCCAGGTAATTATCTTTTTGCCTGTGTTTTTCTGGGCCCAGGCAGAGAGATTACGATCGGGCACACAGATAACCGTGTCTGAATCTACCGATTCAACAACCTTGACAACATTTGCTGAGGTACAGCATATATCACTTTCTGCCTTTACATCAGCGGTTGTGTTTACATAGGTGACTACTGGTACACCAGGGTATTTTTCCTTCATATCAAGTAAGGTGAAGTCATGAGGAAATACAAAAGCTGGTTGTTCTTCATATCCAGGAAATGTTTTCCAGACCTTACGTTCACCAGAGACCCTTATCATATCTGCCATTGGACAGTTTGCCTCAAGCTCGGGCAAAAGTACTGTCTTTTCAGGAGACAGTATAGATGCACTTTCAGCCATAAAATTTACACCACAGAAGACAATTACATCGCAATCAACCTCTGCAGCCTGTCTTGAAAGCTCCAGAGAGTCGCCTGTGAAATCGGCAATTTCCTGTACCTCTTCCCGTTGATAGTTGTGTGCAATGATAATTGCCCTTCTCTGCTCTTTGAGCTTCAAAATCTCCTCTACGATCTTCTGCTTATCTGACACCTTGCATTAACCCCCTTTAAATTGATTTAAAAGGATGAAAGGTCCCTGAGGTAAACGGATGTGTTGGTAAACATCACGGTACCATCATCAAGATAGATTCGATAGATTTTCTGTGTCCTTTTTTTACTGTTAGAAATGGTTTTTTTGTTGTATCTGTAAAGAATGGTTTTAATATATTGTCTGGTCTCATTATAAGGTGGAACACCGCTATAGCGATCTACAGTTGTTGGTCCAGCATTATAAGCTGCCAGGGCCAGCCTGAGGTCTCCTTCGAACCTGTCTATCAGGTACCTCAGGTATCTAACACCTGCCTTAATATTTTCGTAAGGATCGAATGGATTAATAACACCAAACTGTTTTAAGGTCTCAGGCATTAATTGCATCAGGCCAAGGGCGCCCTTTTTTGAGACTGCATAGGGATTCCATCCAGACTCAACTTTAATTATCTTTTTAACCAGCTCTGGATCAACTGAGTATTTTCTACAAATCCTGTCTATATATGATGAAAGACTCTCTGCAAGAGAACTGTCTTTATTAAAAGAAGACCTGTCCGGACGAACAACTTCATAATCTACTCCACTGGGAACAACATCAGTAAAATGTATAACTCCTTGTTCATCAACAAATTTATAGATTGCCGACTGAACAGTCGATACTAAAGCCAGCGAATATAAAAAAAACAGGATTAAAATAAAGACCCTTTTCATTATGAAAATATAACATTATTCAAATTAAATCTTCAAATTCAGGGAACAACAGACTCTGCAGAAGATAGTGATAAAGGCCCGATTTTAAGCTTAATTGTCATCACTTTCCTTGAATCTTTTTAAATCCATCTAATAATATTTTTGCAGATTTTTTTATTTAACATCTAATATCTTCAATCATGGTAAACTTTATTTCAGCAAGTTCTCTATAATAGTAAGAACGGTTAAAAAACATCTATAATCTAAATCAAAAAATCAGGAGGTTTTTCTATGAAGATAGTACTTGCTTACTCGGGCGGCCTTGATACATCGGTTGCCATAAAGTGGTTGAAGGAGACCTATAATGCCGAGATAATAGCCTATTGTGCAGACCTCGGACAGGGTGAAGACCTTGATGCAATAAAGGAAAAGGCCCTGAGAACCGGTGCATCCAAGGCCTTTGTAGAGGATTTAAGGGAGGAGTTTGTAAGGGATTTTATTTTTCCTATGCTCAGGGCCAATGCAGTATATGAGGGTTATTACCTTATGGGTACATCAATAGCCCGTCCTTTGATTGCCAAGCGTCAGATAGAGATTGCCGAGGCCGAAGGAGCCGAGGCGGTTGCTCATGGAGCCACTGGTAAGGGAAATGATCAGGTTCGATTTGAGCTTACTTACTATGCCCTTAAACCTGATATAAAGGTGATAGCCCCATGGCGTCAGTGGCCATTTAATTCCAGGCAGTCTTTGATAGATTATGCCCAGTCCAGGGGGATCGATGTGCCTGTTACAAGGGAAAAACCCTACAGCATGGACCAGAATGTGTTTCACATAAGTTATGAAGGCGGAGTGCTTGAAGATCCCTGGGCAGAACCCCCTGATGATATGTACACCATGATGGTGCCTCCGGAACAGGCTCCTGACAGACCTACCTATATTGAAATTGAATATCGTAAGGGTGATCCGGTTGCTTTAAATGGTGAGGAATTGAGCCCATTCAGGTTGCTTGAAAGGCTTAATAAAATAGCCGGTGAAAATGGTATCGGAAGAGTGGATATTGTTGAAAACCGTTATGTTGGTATTAAATCTCGTGGTGTTTATGAAACACCTGGTGGCACTGTACTTCATATTGCACACAGGGCCGTAGAATCCATAACCCTGGACAGAGAGGCCCTGCATCTTAGAGATAGTCTTATTCCAAGATATTCTGAGGCAGTTTACTATGGCTACTGGTACTCACCTGAACGCGAGGCTCTACAGAGTCTGATAGACAAAATCTCCCAGGATGTTACTGGTACGGTAAGGCTTAAGCTTTATAAAGGAAATTGCATGGTGGTTGGTAGAAAGTCACCGGTCAGTCTTTACAGTACTGAACTGGCAACCTTTGAGGAAGAGCAGATTTATGACCAGAAGGATGCAGAAGGTTTTATAAAACTGAATGCCCTGAGGTTAAAGGTCAGACACAGAAGGAATATCTGAGTTTTATAAAGATGCAGAGTCCACTTGATTGTCTTATTGCCCTGACCGAGGTCGAATCGATAGGCCCTGTACTGGCAAACAGACTGATTGATTTCTTTGGTAGCCCTGAGCATATATTCAAGGCCTCGTTAACAGATCTCCTGCAGGTTGAAGGGATAAATGAAGCAAGGGCAAAAAGGATCAGTAATTTCAAAGGCTGGAAAAGGGTCGAAGAAATCTTCAGGATATGCAAATGTAAGGATATAAAAATAGTTGATATTTACTCAAAGGAGTATCCTGAACAATTAAGAGCTATTCCTGATCCGCCGCTTGTGCTATACATAAAGGGTATTTTAGAGGATACAGACAGGGCATCTGTAGCAGTTGTAGGCCCCCGCAGAGCCTCAACCTATGGTAAGACCGTTACAGAGAGACTTGTTTCAGAGCTTTCATCAATGGGAATAACCATTGTCAGTGGACTGGCAAGGGGTATAGACACAGTTGCTCACAGGAGTGCTATCGACTCAGGAGGTAGAACCATAGCGGTGCTTGGTAGCGGTATTGATGTCCCCTACCCACCAGAAAACAGAGCTCTGATGAAAAAGATATTTAACAAAGGTGCTGTGATAAGTGAATTCCCTCCTGGCACAAAACCGGACAGAGGAAATTTTCCAAAAAGAAATCGTATAATTAGTGGCCTCAGTCTGGGGGTATTGGTTGTAGAGGCCCGTATGAGAAGCGGAGCATTAATAACTGCCAGACTTGCCCTTGAGCAGGGCAGGGATGTATTTGCTGTGCCCGGGAGAATTACATCTGAGCTTTCTCTGGGGACAAACGATTTGATAAGAAAGGGAGCAAAAACTGTATTAACAGCAAAGGATATTATTGAGGAACTGTCGGAACAGTTTAAAGGAATTATAAGAGAGAGGGCCTGTGAGACAAGGAATTATGAGCTTAGCAATGATGAGGAAGCATTACTTGAGCTCTTAACGGATGAGCCAGTTCATGTGGATGATTTGACAAGAATGTCCACTTTACCGTTATATAAAATATTGGGTATACTTACCAGCCTTGAGCTAAAGGGGCTTGTTAAACAAGCCGAAGGCAAGAGGTTTTATAAAACAAGGGAGGTCACTTGAGGTGTATAAGAAGTTTATTGATCTGCTAAGGCTAATTACAGAGGAGCTTGATGTACGTGATGGCGATATTGAGGAATTGCTCCTCCAGGTAAATGCCAAGGATGTTAATCTTTATCAGGTTAATGAGGAACTCAAGGTTCTTGAACGCTCATCGGTTATTGAACCAGAGGAATCAGACCTGATAAAATCTGTGCTTGTATATCTATTTATGAAAAATACCGATCTTGAGGTAGAGGATATATACGCGTTAGTTTATGGCAATGGAAAAAAGATAACCTGGCACTAATGGAGAATGGCAAAAAATGAAATCACTTGTGATTGTTGAGTCGCCGGCAAAGGCAAAAACCATTAATAAAATACTTGGGAAGGAATTCTCTGTGAAGGCCTCAATTGGCCATATCAGGGACCTGCCTGAAAAGGAGCTTGGTGTTGAAGAGGATAAGGGTTTTCAGCCCAAATACATTATTATTCCTGGCAAGGAAAAGATTATAAAGGAGTTAAAGAAGGCTGCAAAGAATGCTGATGTTATCTATCTTGCCCCAGACCCTGATAGAGAGGGTGAGGCCATTGCATGGCACATTGCCGAGGTAATTAAAGACTCCGATAAAAAGGGCAAGAAGATGTCTGACGATGGAAAGAAACTATACCGCATAACCTTTAACGAGATAACCGAAAAGGCTGTAAGGGATGCAATTAAAAACCCTGGCTACATAGATATGCGCAAGGTCTATGCCCAGCAGGCAAGAAGGATACTTGACAGGCTTGTTGGTTACAAACTGAGTCCGCTTCTCTGGCGTAAGGTTCGCAGGGGACTAAGTGCTGGAAGGGTTCAGTCGGTGGCACTGAGGCTTGTTGTTGAAAGAGAGAAGGAGATTCAGGCATTCAAGCCTGTTAAATACTGGAGCATCAGTGCCGAGTTTTTGGGAGATGAACCACCTCAGTTCAGGGCCAGGCTTTTCAAGTTTAAGGATAAATACATAATTAACCGGGACAAGGGTGAATTCTATCTCCGTACAGAAGAGGATGCCAAGGCACTACTTGAGACCCTGAAAGAGAGAGAGTTTTATCTTGCCTCTGTTCAGAAAAAGCTCAGAAAACGGAATCCACCAGCTCCTTTTATTACAAGCACCTTACAACAGGAGGCATCCCGTAAGTTACGGTTTACACCTAAAAAGACCATGATGATTGCCCAGCAACTGTACGAGGGAGTTGAGCTTGGTGATGAGGGCTCGGTAGGTCTGATTACATATATGAGAACAGACTCCACAAGGGTTGCAGAGGAGGCTGTTGAGGCTGCAAGGGCTTACATACTGGACAGATATGGTAAAGAGTATCTTCCTGGCAAAAAGAAATCCACAAAGAAGACAAAAACAAAGATTCAGGATGCTCACGAGGCTATAAGACCAACCTATATGGACAGGCCACCAGAAAGCGTAAAAAAGTTTCTTACCCGCGATCAATACAATCTATACAGACTTATCTGGCAGAGATTTGTGGCAAGCCAGATGGCACCGGCCAAGATAGAGCAGACAACCTTTATTATAAAGGACAAACAGGAGGAGGCAGAGTTCAGAGTATCTGGAGATGTGGTTAAGTTCAAGGGATTTATGGCTGTTTATACCGAGGGAAAGGATGCTGAAGATACTGAAGAACCGGAGATGGAGGGGCTTTTGCCACCTCTTAAAGAGGGAATAGATCTTGAATTAAAATCCATTGAATACACAGAGCACCAGACACAGCCGCCCCCTCGTTATTCTGAAGCCACCCTTGTAAAGGCCCTTGAAGAAAAAGGGATAGGAAGGCCAAGTACCTACGCAACAATACTTTCAACCATACAGGAAAGAAAGTATGTTAAGAAAAAGGACGGCCGTCTGGTACCAACTGAGCTTGGCATGCTGGTTAGTGATTTGCTTGTTGAGCGGTTTCCAGAGCTAATGGATGTAAGGTTTACTGCCAGAATGGAGGACGAGTTAGACAAGATAGAGGGTGGCGAGCTTGAGTGGGTAGAGGTTGTGAACGACTTTTATATCCCTTTTAAGCGGGATCTTGAAGAGGCTATGGATACCCTTGGAAAGGTGCGCCCAAAGGATGAGCCAACGGATATCGTTTGTGAGCTCTGTGGCCAGCCTATGGTCAAACGCTGGGGCCGTCATGGACGGTTCCTCGCCTGCTCTGGCTATCCAAAATGCAAGAATACCAAGCCTCTGAAGGAGGAGGAAGAAAAATCAACTGAACCACAGCTGACAGAAGAAAAATGTCCTGAATGCGGCTCACCCATGGTTATACGTACCAGCAGATACGGACGGTTTTTAGCCTGTTCTAAATATCCTGACTGTAAGGGGACCAAACCCCTTGGTACAGGAGTGAGTTGTCCTCTGGATGGAGGCGAGATTATAGAGCGTAAAAGCAAAAAAGGAAAGGTCTTCTGGAGTTGTAGCAACTGGCCTGACTGTAAGTTCGCCTCCTGGTACAAACCGGTGCCGGAGAAATGCCCTGAGTGTGGTTCTGAGTATTTGCTTCAAAAGCGTGATAGACAGGGAAACACAGTTCTTCAATGTCCTGAAAAGGATTGTAAATTCAAGAAGACCCTTCAACCAGAGCCTCAGGCTGCTACAAAAGAGGCTTAGATGCAGAAGAGGGAAAGGGTCTATCTTATTGATGGAAACTCCTTTGTTTACAGGGCCTTTCATGCTATAAGAGGGCTTACCAACTCAAAGGGCTTTCCAACCAATGCCATATACGGTTTTACCAATATGCTTTTGAAGTTGATAAAGGAGATGAAACCAAATGCCCTTGCAGTTGCTTTTGATTCGCCAGTGCCTACCGATAGACACCGCCTTTACGAGGAATACAAGGCCCAGAGGCCCGAGACCCCTGATGAATTAATAGTACAGGTGCCATATATCAGAGAGATCCTGAAGGCACTAAATATCAAGATATATGAGGTTGAGGGTTTCGAGGCCGACGATATTCTGGCAGTACTTGCACAGAAGGCCGCTGACAGGGGATATGAGGCCTACATTGTAACTGGTGATAAGGATATGTTCCAGATAGTTAACGAAAGCATCTACATATATGATCCAATGAAAAACAAGATTTACAGACCTGAGGATGTGGTGAAAAAGTTCGGCCTGCCACCTGAGAGGGTACCAGAGTTGATGGCCCTTACTGGCGACACCATAGACAACATACCAGGCGTAAAGGGTATTGGTGAAAAGACTGCCTCATCATTACTTAAAGAGCATTCTCTTGAAGAGCTGATTAATGACCCCTCAAAGGCGGGGAAGAAGAGGCTTTCGGAACTTATCAAAAAGAGCATAACCGACATAAAACTCAGCCTTGAGCTTGCAAGGATAAGAACTGAGGTGCCACTGGAGTTTGATATTGAAGAAATGAAAATCAGGGAGCCAGACTGGCAAAGGCTTTTTGAGATATTCAGAGAGCTTGAATTCAGTACCCTTATGGCCATGATCCCTGCCGAGACAGTAAAGGTGGAGTTCAGAGTATTAAATGGGAAAAGGGATATCGAGAAGGAGTTCGATGATGTAAAGGACCGTCTGTTTCTTTTTACTATTACCGAAGAGGTTAATCACCAGAGTACTATTGTGGGAGTGGCCTTCAAGAAAGATGAAGGTGAGATTTGTTATGTGCCCACCGGGCATAGATATCTTGGAGTACCTGATCAGACGGCTCCAGAGACTTTATGTACAGTTATGAAGAAGTGGCTTGAGAACGACAAGGTAAAGAAGGTCGGTTATGATATAAAAAAACTGATGAAGGACCTTGCAGAGTATGGAGTTAGTCTTAGTGGCGAGCTTGAAGATGTGATGATAGCCTCCTATCTGATTAATCCAAACCGGCCCAATCACAGGCTTTCGGAATTGATACTCGAGTATCTTTACAAGAAGACTGATCTGGAAAAGGAACTCTTCAGCCCTGATATCGCTACCAGGGAGATCGAATATGTGGGCGAAAAGGCAGCAGAGGCTGTCTCATTGATAGAGCAGCTCTCAAAGGAGTTATTTAAAAAACTTCACCAGGAATCCCTTGCAAAGGTTTATAAAGAGATCGAGATGCCCTTAATACCTGTACTTTGTGAAATGGAGAGAACCGGTATAAAGGTTGATAAAGAGGTTCTATCAAAGATCTCTCAATCCCTTGATGATGAGTTGATGGGTATCAAAAAGAGAATATACTCCATTGCTGGCGAGGAGTTTAACATAAATTCTCCAAAACAGCTGAGCAGGATTCTTTTTGAGAAATTGGGGCTCAAACCCATAAAACGTACCAAAACAGGATATTCCACTGATGTCAGGGTTCTTGAGGAGCTTGCCAGGGTTCACGAACTTCCAAAGGAGATTCTGAACTGGCGTACCCTTAGTAAATTAAAAAGCACCTATGTGGATGCACTTCCCAGGCTTATAAATCCCAGAACAGGCAGGGTACATACAACATTCAACCAGGCTGTTACATCCACCGGAAGGCTAAGCAGTAGTGATCCCAACCTACAGAACATCCCTGTCAGGGGCTCCTGGGGAAAGCTTATCAGGTCTGCCTTTGTCTCAGAGCAGGGATATCTCCTGATGGCTGCAGATTACTCACAGATTGAACTCAGGGTGCTTGCGCATCTTAGCAGAGATGAAAGACTCGTCAGGGCCTTTAGACAGAACATGGATATTCATACTGCTACAGCATCAGAGCTTTTTGATGTATCTCCAGAGCAGGTTACGCCGGATATGAGAAGAATAGCAAAAACCGTCAATTTTGGGGTTATCTATGGTATTTCAGCCTATGGTTTATCAGAGGCAATTGAGGTATCCATGGAGGACGCCCAGAGCTATATTGACGAATATTTCCTGAAACACCAGGGAGTAAAGGAATATTACGAGCGAACAATTCAAGAGGCAAAAAGGCTTGGTTATGTTAAGACCATGTTTGGCCGTAAACGGGCGGTACCTGAATTACAAAGCCCAAATGCTCAGGTTAGGGCCTTTGGACAACGTCTTGCAATGAACACTCCTGTGCAGGGCACAGCCGCAGATATTATAAAGATCGCCATGATCAGGATATTTAATAGACTTAAAAAAGATGGCTATCAGTCAAGAATGATTCTACAGGTTCATGATGAGCTGGTTTTTGAGGTGAAGGAGGAAGAGCTTGAGGAGTTAAAAGCACTGGTGAAAATGGAGATGGAGGGAGTGGTTGAACTCGAGGTGCCTCTTAAGGTTGATATAGGTGTTGCTGACAACTGGGCAGATGCCCATTGATTACTATCTTCTGTAGTTCTTCATAAATTCTATCCAGATTGGAAGGGCTGCACGAGCACCTGTTTCTCTATCACCAATTGGTGTATGGTCGTCTCTTCCAACCCATACACCTACTACAAGCTGATCATCGAAGCCAATAAACCAGGCATCGGTATAGTCATTAGTTGTACCGGTTTTTCCATATACAGGACGATTAAGTATCTTTGCCTTTTTCCCGGTACCATGTAGAATAACATCCCGCAGCATGTAACGGATTGTATCTACCACCGCGGCATCAAGTACCCTCTCGGCCTCGGGATAATGTTCCTCGAGGCTGATATCCTGACGGTTTAAGACAGAAGTTATGTAAAGAGGGGTTGTTTTGTAACCAGATGCCAGGGTTACATAAGCATAGGCAAGATCAAAAAGGGTTGTTTCTGAAGCACCTATTGCTGAGGACAGATATGGATAAACAGTGGTCCTTAATCCGATTTTTCTGGCTGTTTTTACCACCTCTTTTATACCTATGGTATCGGCAAGGCACACGGTAGCAGCATTTAGACTATGAGAAAGGGCAGTAAGCAGTGTAACCTCACCATTGTATAGTTTTTCATAGTTCCGGGGCGTCCAGACCTCATTTTCTTTATCAGGCATTTTGTATCCTACCTCGGCATCGATTATGGTATCTTCAGGGATAAAGCCTTTTTCAATGGCTGTTAAATATACAATTGGTTTAAAGGCAGACCCAGGCTGTCTTAAGGCCTGAGTGGCTCTGTTGAACTGGGTTTGCCAGAAGTCGGTTCCTCCTACCATTGCCACAACAGAGCCTGTATCGATTTCTATTGCGATCAGGGCAGCCTGCACACCCGGTTTTACTCTTTTTTCCAGGGCCTCAATCCCCTTTTTTACAGCCTCTTCAGCTGCTCTCTGGTAGTTCATGTTAAGGGTTGTGTATATCCTGAGTCCATCTGTATACAGGCTTTGATTGTATCTATCTTCAAGACGCTCACGAAGAAACTCGATAAAGTAAGGGGCATTGTATTTTCTTCTGTGTGGTTTCTCAGGCAGGGGTTCGGTCAGGGCCTCTTCGTATTGCTCAGTGGTTATATATCCCTGCTCGAGCATCTTTTTTAAAACCAGATTTCTACGTTTCAGGGCTAAAGAAGGATGTTTAAAGGGTGAATAATAAGAGGGTGCCCTTGGCAGGGCTGCAAGCAGGGCAGCCTCTGCAATGCTCAGATCCTCTGTAGGCTTTCCAAAGTATGTATGGGCTGCTGCCTCTATACCATAGGCGTTGGTACCAAAGAAGGCCTGATTGAGGTACAGACCAAGTATTTCATCCTTGGTGTATTTTTTCTCTATCTGTATAGAAAGAGCTGCCTCTTTTATCTTTCTGGATATGCTCCTTTCGGGTTTTAAAAAAAGTAGCTTTGCAAGCTGCTGGGTAATGGTGCTTCCGCCCTGTACAATTCTGCCGGCTTTTATATCGTAATACAGTGCCCTCAGTATACCGATAAAATCTATACCATGATGTTTATAGAAACGCTCGTCTTCGATTGCGATAAAGGCCTTTTTAACATGGTCGGGTATTTTATAAAAGGGAATAAATGTTCTTCGTTCAAGGTAGTACTCTGCAACGAGTTCACCATCGGAGGCATATACCTTTGATGCCTCCAATGGTGCATACTCTTCCAGGGATTCAACCTTTGGAAGATCTGAGAGACTCCAGAAGAGAAAACCTGTCAGACTACCAATAAGTATCCCTGCTAAAGCAACAAGAACTAACCGTTTGAACATCTATATATTATAGTCTAATCCAGCACGGGATTAGCAGCCCCAGGGACTTCAACCACCACCGCTGAACATCTGAGGAGTAACTATATTAACCCTTGAAGAGCCACATCCAGGACATTTGCTTTCCCCTGGTGCTGGCTCTCTGTTTGAGGCTATGGTGAAAACCCTGCCACAGTCAAGGCAGACAAATGTATAAAAAGGCATATTGCCTCACCTCCTTAATCTGAAATTTGAAATCTGAAATCTGAAATCATAAATTATTGTCACTTAATCCTGGGTCGCGCACCAAGCTTATAGAGTATATTTGCCATCAGGCAAAATCCTGTGATTGCAAATACAATCAGGTTTATACCTACAAGCCCTGTAAGTATCAGCCAGTATTTGCTGTGGAAAGCCGCAAGCAATGTACCTGTGAGGGTAAAGATACCCGCAATTAACCAGATTATCCTTTCCAGATACCAACCATCAGTTTTGGCTATATACATATTAACCACCTCCTATATAATCTTACAACTTAAATCTAAAATCTAAAATCTGAAATCTGAAATTTAAACATTTTCTCCTGCCGAGATCTTGCAAGACTGACCCTCGATAGCTCCTTTATCCTCGTGACGGGTTACACACTTTTTATACACATAATACAGAACAGGAACAACTGTTCTTGAAAGCAGTGTGGAGGCCACTTCACCTGCCATAAGTGATATGGCCATACCCTGGAATATGGGGTCAAAGAGTATAACCGATGAACCAACAACAACTGCTGATGCTGTAAGGAGCATTGGACGGAACCTGATTATACCAGCCTGAACAACTGCCTCTTTTAGGGGCATTCCCTCTTTAAGCTTTAGCTCGATGAAGTCAACAAGGATTATAGAGTTTCTTACCACTATACCAGCACCTGCAATGAAGCCGATCATGGATGTGGCGGTAAAGAATGCTCCCATCAATGCATGGGCTGGTAATATTCCAACCAGTGAAAGCGGAATAGGAGCCATTATTACAATAGGTGTAAGGAACGACCTGAACCACCCAACCACCATTACATAGATCAGCACAAGCACTGCTGCAAAGGCGATACCCATGTCTCTGAAAACCTCATAAGTAATCTGCCACTCACCATCCCACTTCATGGAGTATTTATCATCAAGCCAGGGCTGACGGGTATAGTATTGCTTTAGATCATAGCCTTCAGGGAGTTTCAGTTTCTTTATCTTTTCCTTTATCTTAAGGATTGCATAAACCGGACTTTCCTCTTTGCCTGCCACATCTGCTGTTACATACACCACTCTTTTTAGGTTTTTGTGATAAATTGTCTTATCTGCGATTGTCCTTTTAACCTTGACAAGTTCAGCAAGTGAAACAGGTTTTCCATCAGGTGTAAAAAGGGTAATCTCTTTTAGGTCTTTTATAGAAGCCCTTTCTTTAAGGGGTGCCCTGAGCACGATCTCGACAGGCTCTTTGTCTGGCTCCACATGTAATAGCCCTGCCGGTACACCTGCAAGGGCGATCCTGAGTGCGTCAGTTACATCCTTTGTGCTTATACCATGAAGGGCTGCCTTTTCCTTGTCTACCACAAAGCTTATCTTAGGCTGATCATCCTCGTAATACCAGTCCACATCTACCACACCTTCAGTGGATTCAAAGATCTCTTTGATCTTTCTTGCAACCTCTACCTGTCCTTCAAGCTCGGGCCCATAGACCTCTGCAACCAGAGTACTTAAAACAGGAGGTCCTGGTGGTACCTCAACAACCTTTACATTGGCATTATAACGCCTGGCGATTTCCTGGACATAAGGACGTATCCTCTTGGCAATATCGTGACTTTGAGCCTCTCTTTCATCCTTGGAAACGAAGTTTACCTGTATGTCTGCTACATTACTTCCAGAGCGTAGAAAGTAATGACGAACAAGGCCATTGAAGTTAAAGGGAGCAGCAGTGCCAGCATATATCTGATAGTTGGTTACCTCTGGAACAGTTTCAAGATACTTTCCGATCTCCCTTGCCACATGGGTTGTTTCTTCAAGGGTTGTGCCTTCGGGCATATCTATGATTAACTGGAGCTCGCTCTTGTTATCAAAGGGAAGCATCTTCATAACCACGAGCTTCATAGGTACCAGTGCAAAAGAGCCACCGAGCAGGAGAACAATTACGATTAAACCTATGAAGCGTTTCTTTGGGCTGTCAAGGAGACTGCGTAAGTTGTTTTCATAAAGCTTATTAAACCATTCAATAAGACGATTTTCTTTCTCCTTTTCTCCCTTCTTATGCTTTACACCTTTTAAGACAATATAGCTCATCCATGGGCTTATTACAAAGGCAATAAATAGTGACAGAAGCATTGCAGCTGAAGCACCAACCGGTATGGGCCTCATATATGGTCCCATAAGACCAGATACAAAGGCCATTGGTAGCAAGGCCGCTATAACCGTAAATGTGGCAAGTATTGTTGGATTACCAACCTCATCCACAGCAAATACCGCTATTTCTGGCTTTATGCCTGAGATTTTGAAATGACGGTGGATGTTTTCAACTATCACAATGGCATCATCAACCAGTATACCTATAGAGAATATCAGGGCAAAAAGGGTAACCCTGTTGAGGGTATAACCATAGGCATAAAAGACGAGTATTGTAAGTGCAAGTGTTACTGGCACAGCTACAGCCACCACAATGGATTCCCGCCATCCAAGGGCAAGTGCAATAAGAAGGGTAACCGAAATGGCTGCAATGAGCATGTGTTTTAGAAGTTCATCAGATTTTTCCTTTGCCGTATCTCCATAATTACGGGTAACAGTTACCTCAATCTCTTTTGGGATAATTGTGCCTTTGAGGGCCTCGGTTTTTTCTATCAATCTTTCGGCCAGGTATGTGGCATTGGTTCCCTTTTTCTTGGCAATCGAAAGGGTAACAGCATCATACATGCCTGTTTTTTTGTATTTTGAAGAAGGTCCAAAACCCATCAAAACATAATTAACAGGCTCTTCAGGGCCATCAACTACTTTTGCAACATTCTTTAAATATACAGGTCTACCATTGAAGACATTAATTACAAGGTTTTCAACATCCTCGGCACTTTTAAGGAATCCGCCTGTTTGAACTATAAATTCCTGGTTTTCAGATGGAAAGGTACCAGAGGGTAGTCTGTAGTTAGAGGCCTTTATAGCTCCAAGTACCTGCTGTGGAGAAAGATGATAGGCTTTAAGTCTTGCAGGGTCAAGTATCACCCGTATCTGTCTTCTCTGTCCACCAATAACATGAATCTCTGATACATCCGGGTCCTGCTTAAGTTGATTTTCGAGTTCATAGGCAACCTGTCTGAGTTGATAACCATCGTATTTGTCACTCCAGAGGGTAAGGGTCAGTATGGGCACATCATCAATGGATTTTGGTTTTACAAGTGGCTTGGACACACCTGGTGGAATACGGTCGTAATTGGACATCAGCTTGTTATAAAGTTTTACAAGACTGTCTTCCATGTTTTCGCCCACATAAAACCTTACGATTGCTATGCTCATACCGGGCTTTGACATGGAATAAACATACTCCACACCCTTTATCTCCCAGAGCAGTTTTTCCATGGGGCGTGTTACGCGTTCCTCTACCTCCCTGGCCGATGCGCCTGGGTATTGAACAAAAACATCTATCATTGGAACCACAATCTGTGGCTCTTCCTCTCTTGGGGTCTTGATTATTGCGAAAAGGCCAAGCAATAAAGCTGTAATAACGATAAGCGGTGTGAGTTTAGACCGCAAGAAGGCCTTTGCAATTCTACCTGATATTCCGATTACTTCCATCTCTTTATCTCCTCCTTTTCACAGGTACCATTAACCCTTGATAATTCCGCCATCCTGAACATTTTCAACGCCATCCACTACTATCCTTTCGTCAGGGTCAAGTCCAGAGAGAACCTCCACTTTGGAATCCACAGTCTTTCCGGTCCTTATGAACCTGAGTGTAACAATGCCATTACTGTCTACTACATACACACCAGTGAGCTGGCCTCTCTTAACAATTGCCTTTTCAGGAACGAGAATCAGCTTTTTTGTGCCTTTGGGTATAATCACCCTCGCAAACTGACCACCCATAAGACCTTTAATACCTTTAAGCCCCAGCTTAACTGTAAATGTCCTTGTTACAGGGTCTACCTGATGTGAGATTTCTTCAACTATGCCTTCGGTTATAATATTTATGGCATCAATCCTGACTTTTAGTTTCATGCCAGGTTTTATTTTGTCCATTAAGCTCTCATCAACAGGCACCTCTACCCTGTATCTGGGTTCTTCTATCACAAAAAGTGGGGTGCCTGGCAGTGTCATGCTACCAATATCGATCTTCTTCTCTGCCACCCTGCCATCAACAGGGCTTTTTATGACGGTATATGCATTGTAGGCCTCGGCCTCTTTTACTCTGGCCTTTGCCATACTGAGTGCAGCCTCGGCCTTTTTAAGCTGTAATCTGGCCACATCGTACTTTGTCTGTATTTCATCGAATTCCTGTTCACTGATGGCTTTTTCTTTATACAAGGCGCTGAACCTTTTATATGTTTTTTCCATAAGAGCTAAATTTCTTTTTGCCATCTCGTAACCTTTTTGCGCCTGTGCCAGGGCCTCACGGGCCTCGCTTACTCTTGCCTGAATCTCGGGAGAATAGATTGTCAGAAGCACATCTCCCTTTTTTACCCACTGGCCTGTTTTTACCTTTATATCCGATACAGTACCCATTAATTTAGCTGACACAAGAGAGGTATTTGCTGATCGAACTGTAGCTGTAACCATAGTTAGTTCCGGTATTTCCTCCAGTTTTACAGTTTCGATTTTCACATTTTTTATTACCGGCCTCTGAACGGTCTTGTGTGTTTCTTCTTGGGCCTTACCACAGGCCTGTAAAGCAAAAACCATTATAACAAGATAAATAAGTAGCCTCTTCATAATCTATCCTCCTTAAATTCTCTTTATTTACCTGATCTGCTTACAAGAAAGTTTTCAATTTCTTTAGCAAGGATTCCACTTTGAAAGTACAGATCTATTAATGCTATACGGTAGTCATTTCTGGCCTGAACCAGCTTAGCCCTTGCATGATCAAGCATAACCTGGGTGTCAAGAAGATCTACAACGGGTGAAAGAGAATTTTCATATCGTTTTCTTACAAGCCTCAAGGCTTCCTTGGCATCTTTAACTGAGGCCTCGTAAAGCTCGATATTCTTCTTCATTTCTATTACATCATTATATGCCTTGTTAATCTGAAAGTGGATAGTATTTTTTAAGCCTTCAATGTTTTCTGAAAGTTCTTTTGCCTTCAACGAGGCCTTATTAACCCTGTGCTTGAGCGTAAAGTCTATTGCTCGCCATCTTAAAAAGGCCATAACTATATAACTGCTGCCTTCTGAACCAAGTGGAGTATTATGATCGTTAAGCTGATAACTGCCACCAATACCAATTTCAGGAATAAAAGTGGATTTTTCAAGTTTAACCACATTTTCTGCCATTTCCAGTGATTTCTTGAGAGACTTTAAATCGTACCTGTTAAATCCTGCCTCAAGATAGGCGTTTAGATCTTTCAGGTAAAGGGGTATGTCTTCATCCAGGACATCTACTGGCTCTGTTTTACCAAGTACCAGCGCAAGCATCCTCTTGGCTGTATCAAATGAGTTTCTGGCGCTTATTAATTTTTTTTCAGCATCTTTTAATGAAACCTCTGCCCTTAACACATCCGAGTAAAGACCAAGTCCGGCCTTATATCTGAGTTCAGCCAGTCTTTTGTGTTCTTTTATATCCTCAATCGATTTCTGAGCAACTTTTACATATTCCCTTGCTGTCAATACACCAAGGTATGCCCTGATTACATCTCTTATAACTTCTTCTTTTAACCTACTTAGCCTCAGAGACTTTTCCTGAAGCTGGATTTTTGATATCTTTATTCCTGTGTTAAGTTTAGGGATGTAGAGTGGTTGCTCTATGTTCAGGGATGTTTGAAAATCGTTAATTGAGTCTGGGTTATTAAGGGAGTCTATAATGAAATCGTTAGAGGTAAATCTTTCTTGATTGAGTTTTGACATAAAGGCATAGGTTGGATTATTGGTTCTTGAGAATCTTTCCTCAAGAGTAATCTTAGGGTAGTAGTTTTTCTTTAAAATCTCAATATCTTCCTTCTGTGCTTCAATAGACCAGTTGAAGGCCCTTATTCGAGGATTGTCTTTAAGTGCTATATTAATAGCCTCTTTAAGAGACAATACCTCTGCATTCGAGATGCCGGATGTAAGTATTAGAAAAATAATTATAGTTAATACTCGATTCATACCACCCTGAACAT
>JAADIE010000004.1 GCA_013151495.1 Nitrospirota bacterium
AACTATGCAGACGCCAGGGTGCCTTACAGTATGGACTACTTAGGACAGACCTACTATCTGGTGTATGATCAGATTGGCTCTTTGAGGGCGGTTGTGGATACAAGTGGCTTAATCGTAAAACGCATTGATTATGATTCCTTCGAGAATGTGATTCTGGATACTGCCCCGTCTTTTAAAGTACCGATTGGTGTCAGGGGTCACCCAAAGTGTACCAGTAAGGGTCACTTCAAAATAGGCCACCCTGGGGAGTCATGTATACTTATCCTCAGTAAGACTACCGGAGGAGGTATGCATGGCAAACATACTCAGGATGGCGAAGGTACAGGCAATCATAGGGTTATTGGAACAGAGCTGGTCATACCGAAGGATATCCAAAGAACTTGGAGTACATCGGCAGACAGTAGCCAGGTATGACCGTCTCAGGAGGGGAGGTCAGGCAAAATCATCCATACTGACCCCCGGCTCAGAGTCAATCAGCAGGACAAATCGAAGTCTCTGTGAACCCTACCGAAAGGTTATTGAAGACAAACTTGAGGAGGGACTTACTGCCCGGAGGATATACCAGGATTTAAGGGATGAACATGGATTCACAGGCTCCTACAGTTCAGTAAAGCGATATGTAAGAAAAGTTCTCAGTAAAACACCTCTGCCATTTCGTCGTATAGAGGCTCCAGCTGGTAAGGAAGCCCAGGTAGATTTTGGCAGAGGGGCGTGGGTAGTAGAGGATGGCAGGAGGCGTCGAGCCTGGGTTTTAAGGGTAACTCTGTTTCACTCAAGGAAGAGTTACTCTGAAGCGGTATGGAGACAGACAACAGAGAACTTTATCCGTGTTCTTGAGAATGCCTTCAGGCGGTTTGGGGGAGTGCCTGAGACAGTGGTAATAGACAATCTAAAGGCAGCAGTAAAGAGGGCAGACTGGTTTGACCCTGAACTAAACCCAAAGGTAGTAGAGTTTGCCCGTCACTACGGCACAGTTATAATTCCCACAAAGCCCTATACTCCCAGACACAAGGGGAAGGTGGAAAGTGGCATCAAGTACTTAAAGAACAATGCCCTGAAGGGCACTTCAGCAGCATAATGAGTTTTTACTTAAGTGGGAAAGTAATGTGGCAGACACCCGAATACATGGTACAGTAAGGAAACAGGTTAGAGAGATGTTTGAGGCATAGAGGAAGGCACAGAGACCTTTGCCCGCAGAAGGATTTCCCTTTTATCATGAAGGCAGGAGAAAAGTACACAGGGATGGTCGTGTAGAGGTACAGAGGTCGTATTATTCAGTGCCACCAGAGTATGTAGGCCGACAGGTATGGGTAAGATGGGATGCTCGGCTGGTGCGAGTATTGAACCAGAGGTTTGAGGAGATAGCAGTTCATGTAAAGGTTGCCCCTGGCAGATTCAGCACAGAGGCGTTCAGGGCATACGAGTTCTTCAAGGATTTATTGGTTTGTGTAAGAAGTACCCGATCAATGCCATAAACCGTGTAAGAGAGATTGCCCTTAGGGGTAACATTTTTCGTTTAAAGCCTTTAAGGGAATTGTTGAAAGAGTACACAGAGCAGAGCCATACAGAGTGGACTCAGGAACACGAGATAATCCGTCCAGTTGAGTATTACAGTCAGTATACAGAGAAGGAGATAAACCGATGAATCAGCAACTTAAATTATCACTTAAGAAGTTGAAGCTATCAGGGATAATGGGCAGCATTGAGATGAGGTTACATGAGGCCATGGCAAATCAACTCAGCCATGCAGAGTTTCTGGAGTTGATACTTTCAGATGAACTGGCTGTCAGAGAGGAAGGGCACTGCAGAGGAGGCTTAAGGCAGCGCAGTTTCGGCAACTGAAGAGGATAGAGGATTTTGATTTCAGTTTCAACTCTTCGATAAACAGGCGGCAAATAATGGATCTTGCCAGTTGTAGGTTCATAGTGCAGCACAGGGACATACTGTTTACGTGGCCACCCGGGGTAGGAAAGAGTAATCTGGCGCAGGCGATAGGTTATCAGGCAGTGAGGATGGGATATAAGGTGCTTTACAGGTCAATATTTGATGCAGTTGCAGAGATGGCACAGGCAGAAGCTCTGAAGGAAAGCCACAGGTTATTGAAGAAATATCTTACATCTGATCTACTCATAATAGACGACATGGGATTGAAGAAGTTGCCAGCTGGGGCAGGGGAGTATTTGTTTGAGATAATCATGAGGCGATATGAGTTAAGATCAACGATAATGACCTCTAACAGACCACTTGAGGACTGGGGAAAGTTGATATGGGATGTGCCAACTGCAACTGCCATACTTGATAGTTTCCTCAGTCGTGCAGAAGTGATTCAGAGTTATCGTTTGAAGGACAGAGCTTGTAAAACAGAAGAAAGAAATGGTAAAACTAACTGATATGGATGGGTGATTTTAAAGTGCCCCAGGGTGGATGATTTTGAAGTGACCGGTGACAAAGTGGAGTAGAAGTCGTTCCTGAAAATAGGGAATTATTATTTACACAGTTCAGGAGACAGTCCCTTCTAACCCTCTTCTATTCTTTCTATTCTTTCTCTACCATAAAACAGATGTAGTCCGTCCTCGTTAAAATCAAAACAAACAGCACGATCGGTTTCAGCAGGGCCATGGGTTTTGGCAACCAGGTCTTTGCCTTTTAGTTCAAGATAGATGATTTTTTCTGAGCCCAGGTGTTCAATCTGCCTTACAGTTGCCCTGTAAGGGCCTTTTCCTATAGTAACAGCCTCGGGTCTTATTCCAAGGACAACTGGCTTACCATCCAGGGCGAAATATTCCTTGAAAGAGGGAAGTGCTATCTCAAACTCTCCTGATTTAAAAAGAGGCACGCCATCCTTTAATATAAGTGTACCATCTAATAAATTAATCATTGGCGTACCTACAAAAGTAGCCACGAAAAGATTGGCCGGTTTTTTGTATATCTCCTCGGGTGTCCCAATCTGCTGAATAACACCATTTTCAAGGAGAATGATTTTATCTGCCAGCGTCATGGCCTCTATCTGATCGTGAGTTACATAAATAGAGGTACTGCCAATTTTTTCATGTAATCTTCTTAATTCAACCCTCATAGATGCCCTTAGCTGGGCATCAAGATTGGATAAGGGCTCATCAAAAAGAAACACCTTTGGACTGCGGACAATGGCCCTTCCTATTGCAACACGCTGTCGTTGCCCGCCAGAGAGTTCCCTGGGTTTTCTATCAAGCAGATCATCTATTCTAAGGAGTTCTGCTGTCTGCCTGACCTTCTGCTTTATCTCCTCCCTGTTAAGTTTCCTCATCTTAAGGGGAAAGGCCATGTTTTCATACACTGTCATGTGTGGATAAAGGGCATAGGACTGGAAGACCATGGCAACATCTCTTAATTTCGGATTAAGGTTCGTAACCTCTTTGCCACCAATGTAGATATATCCCTCATCCTGTACTTCCAGACCAGCAATTATTCGGAGCATGGTTGTCTTACCACACCCTGAAGGGCCAAGCATTACAACAAACTCTCCCTCCCCTGCCTTAAAACTTATATCATCCAGCACTCTTACCCTACCAAAGGACTTTTTGATACCTACTACCTCAAGGGCCTCCATATTCATCCTTTAATGGCTCCTGCAGACAGGCCGGATATTATTCTTCTCTGAAAGACAAATACAAGCAATACAAGTGGAACAGTTGCCACAGTAGAGGCTGCAGCAATCTCACCCCATGGTAGTGTATACTGCCCTTGAAACATGGCAATACCCACTGGAAGAGTCTGCACATCCTGTCGTGTCATTATCAGAAGTGCAAAAAAGAACTCATTCCAGGCATAAATAAAGACAAGTATAGCAGCTGTAAATACACCAGGTGCTGAAAGGGGCACCATTATCCTGAACAGAGCACCCAGACGACTACAGCCATCTATAATGGCAGCATCCTCCAAATCTTCAGGCAATTGTTTAAAGAAACTCGCCACCACCCACACACCAAGGGGCAGTGTAAGGGTAACATAGGGAATCACCAACCCCTGATAGGTGTTAAGCCAGCCAAGCCTGTACAGTATTCTCCATACTGGTCCTGCAATGGATATCTGAGGAAACATGGAAACCACCAGCAAGGCCTTCATAAAAAGCTCCCTCTTAGGAAGTCCTAATCTGGCAACCGAATACCCTGCAAACAGTGAAAGCAGGATGGTTATCAGGGTGGTCAGGGTTGCAACAATTGCACTGTTTTTTACATAGCTCAAAAGTCTATAGTTTTTTATGCTTGAGACATAAAACCCAACCGACCCTGAAGGGCATATAACTGGTGGTATGGCTGTAACCTCCACCTCGGTTTTAAATGAGGTATCTACAAACCAGAGGAATGGTCCCAGGCTTAAAAACACAATCACCATCACCAATGCCCATAAAATCCATTTTCTCATCTGAACATCCTCTTTCCGATCATCCTGACATAAAACATGGAGACCACAAAGGATATCAAAAACACCAGTACAGACACGGCCGAGCCATACCCCATCATTCCTTCTGCAAAGATCTTTTTGTATCCATAAAACTGTAAGACATTTGTAGAATCGGCAGGTCCCCCTTGAGTCATGACAAATACAAGATCAAACACCCTGAAGGCATCCATGGTTCTGAAAAGCAGGGCTATTAGTAGTGCAGGCCTGAGCAATGGCAGGGTTATTTTAAAGAAACGCTGCCACCAACCAGCTCCATCAACCTTGGCAGCCTCGTATAAATCCTCGGGAATGGCCTGTAGCCCTGCCAGAATCAACAGTGCTGCAAAGGCCGAGGTCTTCCAGACATCAGCAACCACAATGGCAACAAAGGCATACACTGGATCAGCAAGCCATGCCCTGTAAGCATTTACATCGCCTCCAAAAAACAGGAAGTTTATCAGCCCATATTTGTCATTAAAAATGAACCTCCACATCTGCGAGGAAACCACTGTTGGCACTGCCCAGGGTACCAGTACAGAGGCCCTTACAATACCACGCCCCTTGAAACGCTCGTGAATAACAAGAGCAATCAATAGACCAAAAAGGATCTCAAAGAATGTTGAAACAAAAACAAACAAAAAGGTGTTCTTAACTGCCCTTAGTGCAACCCTGTCGTTTAAAAGTTCAATATAATTTTCCGCGCCCACGAAGGGCTCTCCAAGGCCAGGCAGCCCAAGCACTATACGATGAAGACTAAGCCAGAAGGAATGCACAATCGGGAAAAAGGCAAATATCAACACAAATAAAAAGGCTGGTAAAATAAGAACAACAGAAAAGAGTCGTTCTCTCCTGGCTGGAGTCACTTTCTGGTAAGGGAAAGGATCTTTTCTATTTGTTCTTTGGCCTCTTTGGCCAGGGTATCAACATCGGAATCAGGATCAGATATCGCCCTGCTCAGGTATCTCTGCAGTACCTCTGAAATCGAAGGGTAAAGGGGACTTCTGGGTCTTGGATAGGCATTAAGAAACACATCCTTCATCTTTGTAAAATGTGGGTTTTTCTCCAAAATCTCTTTGTCCCTGTAAAGGGATTTTCTTGTTGGCGCTTTGCCTGCCATCAGGGCTATAAGTTTTTGCACCCTTTCAGATGCAAGGAAACTTGCAAATCTCCAGGCAGCTTCAGGATTCGGAGTGTAAGCACTTATACCAACCTGCCACCCACCAAGGGTGGAAAAACTCCGTCCACCCTTAAAGTGAGGCAATACTGAAATACCAACCTTACCAGCTATTCGTGATTTCTTTGGATCATTTGATACCTTCCATGCATAAGGCCAGTTACGATGAAAAACGGCCCTACCCTGTACAAAGAGATCAAGGCTTTCGGGCTCCTGATAGGTCAATACCCCTCTGGGAGCAATCTTTCCGATTATATTATCTCTGACAAATCTGACTGCCTGTACTGCCCTTGGGTCTGCAATAGCCACTCTGTTTGTCTCTGGTTCAAGTATGTAGCCACCATTACTTAATATAAACTCCTGCATGTCACATACAAGTCCTTCGTATTGCTTGAATTGTCCGGAGTATCCATAAATCTTATTTCCACTGGCCCTTTCTTTTTCAACAATCTCCTGGGCCACGGAAACTAATTCATCCCAGGTTTCGGGTGGCTCAAGGGAATACTTCTGAAGCAGGTCCTTTCTGTAATAAAGCACACCTGCATCAATAAAAAGAGGCAATCCATATATATGGCCCTTGTATGTATTGGCCATAAGCGGGCCTTCAAGAAATTCCTTCTTTAGTTCAGGGCTAAAGAACCTGTCAAGGGGCATTGCCCATCCAGAGGCAGCAAACTCGGCCGGCCAGACCACATCCATTAAAAAAACATCCACATCGGTACTGCGATTTTTAAGTTTCTGGGTCAGCATATCATGGAAGGCAGTGGATGAATGAGGACCGATCTGTTTTTCAATCTTTATATCCGGGTTTTCCTTTTCAAATATCTCGTAGATTTTATCCCATACCTCGGGGATGTTTGGCTTCCAGGTAACAAAGTGGATAACCGTCTTTTGTTGCTCGTTTCTTGCCTTACAGGCATTTATACCTACAACTATTGCAAGTGTAAGTGTAAGTAAAACAAATATTCTTCTGAAGGCTCCCCTCTTTTTCATTAATTACATTTTATAGGATTTCTGGGCAATTTGCAAAAAGTTTTATACAAGTTAAGGGGCCCTCAATCTGGGGCCCCTTATATTAATAAAATTTACTTCTCAAGGGTCGGGTAGGTTTCGTTAGGTGTAGGAGTAAAACCACCATGACAATCACGGCAGTTGTTCTGTGAAGTAATACCATTAGCAACCACATTAAACAGTGGTTCATGTTTTGGCTTATATTTTCCATCAACCCAATCATTTAACATGATAGCAGCTTCCATGGCAATGTTTGCTGCAAGACGAGCACATCTTTCGGCCCTTTCATTAGTAAGAAATCCCACTCCTTCTGCTCTCATCCATCTGCCAACAGAGATATGACAAACAGGGGTTCCAGCTATGGTCTTATGACGAATTTTTGCCTTTATTGGTTTTTCGGGTACAAAACTTGGCAGCTCAGTATATGCATAATAAAAAGCAAGATCATTTGTCATAGCCTCAGCTATATCAGTATCATCTGTTACAAGTCCTATGATTACACCTGCACCAGGCATGGTACCACAGAGGGCTCCCCAGCCAGCCATACCTCCGTGCATCCAGCGATATGCATCTATTGGAAAATCTTTCCATGCACCACCAACCTCTTTCTTCAGGTTTTCAACAAATCCGGCTATTACAGAAGAGGCACACCAACGCTTGAAATAATTCTCGTAAGTTACTTTTGCTACCATCTTTGGATCTACCTTTGCATATTTATACACGGCCTTGTATTTGTATGCCTCGGCAGTTTTTATACCAGAGCCAATACCTGCAGAAACTATTGCTGCTGTAGCTGCAATCTTACCAGTATTGATTATAAGGTCTCTTCTTGAAATCCTTTTTTCATTGATTTTTTCCATAAGGTATGTCCTCCCTTCCCTTTTAATTTTTAGTTTTTTAGTGTTTTTAATTTTTAATTTTTCAAAAAGCTCCACCTCGGAAAGTTAAATCCGAGGTGGAGAAAAAGTAAACGGGGAGAAAGTTGAAGAACCGTTACTTCCCGTAAAGGGAATTGGTTCCAAAGGTCCTTAGCGGTGTAAGGACCCACTATACACCTCGGATATAAAATAAATTAATCAGACCTTAGGAGGATGCTCCAAAGTGGTAGGAAGTAGGAAAAGGGTAAAATTAATCTTCTCTGGCTCAATAAAACTGATCACACACAGTTTACAAATCTGGAAAGGATAAAAAGGAATATAGGCCCCATCTGCGGCCTTTAGAGGACCACCAGCATTTGCATTACATACATCTAAAGTAATAAGAAAGGTTCCATCAGAGGCAGGTTTTAATGTCAATGAAACAGGAGAAAATATAGTAATCAATACGGCAAGTAATACGATTATGGCTTTTACCCTCATGATTTAGGATTTTAGTAAATTAGAATCAGCTTGTCAACATAAAATTATAATTTTAGATTACTTGTTAATATATTCTTTATTTATTTTCTCTGGTTTTAAATAAACCGATTCAGCACAAAGCGCTTATAAGAACTTTTCAATAAATAAGAGCCTTTTATTTGTGAGTGCACCATGTTCTATATCTGGAAGACTTTTTCCCGGTATATCTCTATAAAAATGTAAAACTTCATATAATTTTAGAAATTAGCCGGCATGCATATATAGGGTGCCCTTTCTGCTACATTTCTAAGAGTGGGTGTTTTAATAGCCCCTCCATAGCTTTCTATATCTGTGCTAACGAATCTAAGGATTCTA
>JAADIE010000021.1 GCA_013151495.1 Nitrospirota bacterium
ACCTCCTTCTAAAAGTTTTGGCCCATTTTACCTGTCCACTTTTAAAATTTAAATTTAATAAAATCTGTCCAGTTTTAAAATTTAAATGACATTCGGTATTATACCATCTTGACTAATATAAAGTCAGTTTGTTAGGCTTAAACTTCAATAGTATCTAAACATTGAGAGGAGATAAAACAATGCCTGCTAAAAAGAAGACCAGTAAGAGCACAACAACCAAAAAAAGATCTTCTCGCAAGTGTTCCGAGGCCAAGGAGAACCAGAAAATAACCGATAGAGAAAAGCGAATTCAGGAGATCCGCAAAAAGCTGGTTGAGGAAAAAGAGAGATTGCTTCATGAGGCGGAAGCTGCACTGAACAGCTTGCCAGAGGAAAGCGCTTTTCCAGACCTTGGGGATCAGGCCTCTGCCGAGATTGATAAGAACTTCATGCTTCGGCTGAGGGGGCGAGAGCAGAAACTGCTGAAGAAGATTGAGCTGGCCATCGAGAAGATTGACAATGGCACTTACGGAATTTGCGAGGTCTGTGGCTGTGAGATCGGGATTCAGCGTCTTGAGGCAAGGCCGGTAACCACCATGTGTATTGACTGTAAGACTGAACAGGAAGAGGAAGAAAAGCTACTCGAAGCTTAGTGCTCTTTAATATATCGTATAAGTGACCTGATCTGGGATTCTGTAAGTGGTCCGCCGACGCGTGAAGAAAAACCGGGCATAACTGTGCCTTTTACACCTTCTTCAATGGCAGATTTTAGCTGCTGTTTAGACAGTTTTTTAAGCTCTAAAATGTCCTTTCCCACATACCCCCTTCTGTGGCACATCATACAGTCAGCCCTGAAAAGTGCTGCTCCTGTACGCCCGATTCCCCTGTCCACATGACAGCTACGACAGGGACTTCGAAAAATGGCCTTTGGCTCTAAGTTGCTGGAGTGAAAGGCATCCACTATTTTAGCCTTAAGTCTTAAAACCACAAGCGGACGAACAGGGTCGTTGGTCTTTACCTGAATGGTTCTTACAACTGTACCAATTTTTCTGCTTGTATCAAAGGTTGTTTTTATAATGCCTTCCTCACCAGGACCAAGATGGTCAGAACTGACCACCGTTGCGGTGCAACCTCAGGATGCGGTAACCTTTTTTATTATAAGGGTTTCATCTCCGACATTTTTGAAGCGGAATTCGTATTCAAGGGGGTCTCCCTGTTTTACCTCTCCAAAGTCGTGGCTTTCTTCAGTAAATAGTATGGAAGGTGCGGCATGTGCATTATTCAAGTAAAAAAATAAAATGAAAAGTAGACATATGAGTGCTCTTTTTTTCATAAAATCTCCCTGAACTTTTTAATTTGACTTCTACATAATAGCTCTTCATTTAATTATAACAGGATAACATGATTAATAAAATGAAAAAATAAAGTACCATCTGTTAAATTATTCTATGGCATCAATCCTAATTGTTGATGATGAGCCCCTTCAGCGCGGTATTTTAAAAACCATCCTCCAGGAAGAGGGCTATGAGGTGTTTGAGGCCGGATCAGTTGATGAGGCCTTAGAGCTTTACAGAAAGTACCAGCCCGATATTGTACTGAGTGATCTGAAGATGCCAGAGAAAAGCGGTATCGACCTGCTTGATTCCCTGAGACAGGGTTTTGAGTATCCTCCAACCGTGATTCTAATGACCGCCTATGGTACCATCTCATCGGCAGTAGAGGCCATAAAGAAGGGTGCCTTCGATTACCTTACAAAACCCCTCGAGAAAGAGACTCTGCTTATAAAGATACGGCAGGCCATGGAAAGGGCAGGTTTGCTGAAAGAAAACCTTAATCTGCAGAAGGCTCTTTATAAGGAGTTTAATATCGAGGGAATTATTGGCCAGTCCGATGCCATGAAAAGGGTGCTGGAGACAGTTAAAAAGGTAGCCCCCACATCGGCCACTGTTTTGATACTTGGTGAAAGCGGTACGGGTAAGGAGCTTATCGCAAGGGCAATCCACTTCAATAGCCAGAGGAAGAAGGGCCCTTTCACAGCCCTTAACTGTGCCTCTATACCCGAGAATCTGCTTGAAAGTGAGCTCTTCGGATACGAACCGGGCGCCTTTACTGGTGCTACATCAAGAAAAAGGGGGCTTATAGAGTCGACCTCAGGCGGTACACTGTTTCTTGACGAGATTGGTGATATGCCTCTTCCGCTTCAGGCAAAGCTACTCAGGGTGCTTCAGGATGGTGAGATAAGACGCCTCGGTGGCAAAGAGACCTTCAGAGTGGATGTGCGTATAATTGCTGCCACAAACAGGTCGCTGGAGGATATGATCAAGGATGGAAGCTTCAGGGAGGACCTTTATTACAGGCTGAGGGTTGTAACCATCAGGATACCGCCTTTAAGGGAGCGCAGGGAAGATATTCCCCTGCTTGTCGAGCACTTTATAACAAGATACAATCAGGAGTTTGGAAAGAGAATTAAGGGTATTTCGAAAGAGGCATTACAGGCACTAAGGAATTACCACTGGCCAGGAAATATAAGACAGCTCCAGTCAGTGATTGAAAGGGCGGTGATCCTTTCAGAGGGTGATCTCATTGAGTACGATGATATAAAGGATGATATATTGCCATCGGTAACCAGAGGGATTATGGATATAGAGATACCGGATGAGGGAATAGTGTTTGAGGAGCTTGAAAAGGAACTAATGCGTAAGGCCATGCAAAAGGCAAATAATGTGGCAAAAAGGGCAGCTGAACTACTTGGCATGAGCTACAAGACCTTCTGGTACCGCTGGGAAAAGTTTGGTCTCGGAAAGACACAGAGGGAAAAGTAAGTGTACTTATCGGCTAAAATAGTACATTCTTTGGTATAATATTTAAATTTTTTATCTTCAAAAATATAAATCTACAGGGAGGACAGATGGCAATAAAGGTAGAACTTGCTCATAGGGTAAAAAGCCTGCCACCATATCTATTTGCTCGTATTGACCAGATGAAGGAGGAGGCCCTTAAAAAGGGTGTGGATGTTATTGATATAAGTATTGGTGATCCAGACCTTCCTACCCCTGAGCACATTGTAAAGGCCATGCAAAAGGCTGTAGAAAAACCAGAAAACCATAAATATCCGTCCTATATTGGGATGTATTCATACAGAGAGGCAGTGGCAAGGTGGTACAAGAGGCTGTATGATGTTGAACTTGATCCAGGTACCGAGATTATATCTCTTATTGGTTCTAAGGAAGGTATTGGCCATATACCACTTGCCTTTGTAGAACCAGGTGATGTGGTTTTGTGCCCTACACCAGCCTATCCTGTTTATTCAATTGGTACTATATTTGCCGGAGGCAGTCCATACTTTATGCCTCTTAAGGAGGAAAACAATTTCTTTCCTGATTTTTCAGCCATACCTGAGGATGTTTTAAACAAGGCCAAGATGATGTTCCTGAACTACCCAAACAACCCCACATCTGCATCGGCTACCGAGGAGTTCTTTAAAGAGGCAATCGAGCTGGCAAATAAATACAACATTATAATATGTCACGATGCAGCCTATACAGAGATATTCTTTGACGGAAAGAGACCTTTGAGTTTTATGCAGATAGATGGTGCAAAAGAGGTTGGTGTTGAATTACACTCCCTCTCAAAGACCTATAACATGACAGGATGGCGTGTAGGCTATGCCGTGGGTAACCCCGAGGTAATTGCAGGGCTTGGAAAGATCAAGACAAACATAGACTCTGGTGTCTTTCAGGCCATCCAGGAGGCCTCTATAGTGGCCCTTGATAGTGACGACTCTGTGCTTGATCAGATCAGAAATACATACCAGCAAAGGAGAGATGCTCTGTACGAAGGCCTTAAGGGCCTTGGTATTGATGCAATAAAACCAGAGGCTACCTTTTATCTGTGGACAAGGGTGCCCAAGGGATATACCTCTGAGGACTTTACCATCTTTTTGCTCGACAAGGCAGGCATCCTTGGCACCCCTGGCAATGGGTTCGGAGAGCCAGGAGAGGGGTATATCAGGTTTGCCCTTACAGTTAGTGTAGAACGGATCAAGGAGGCCGTCGAACGACTTAAGAAGGTTCTTTAATGGTTGATGTATATATTGGGGTTGGCTCAAACCTTGGAGATCGTCTATCCAACTGTAAAAAGGCAATAAAAGAGCTATCAAGGAATGCTTTAAAAATCCTCAAGGTATCTACTGTTTATGAGTCGAAACCCTGGGGAGTGACAGAGCAGCCAGCCTTTCTGAATCTTGTAGTGTATGGACAGACCAAACTTACCCCTTACGAACTGCTTGGCAGACTAAAGGGTATAGAAAGCACCCTCGGAAGGGAAGAGACCTATCGGTGGGGGCCAAGGGTAATAGACCTGGATATACTCTTTTATGGTGATCAGATAATAAATGGTAAAGAGTTAATTGTTCCCCATCCCTACCTGACAGAGCGTATCTTTGTGCTTAAACCCCTAAGCGAGATTGCTCCTGAGTTGCGACATCCACTGACAGGTAAAACTGTTTTAGAGTATCTAAATGATGTTGAGAAGGAAAACCAGGATGAGCTTAAACCCCTAAAAGAGGGTCTTTAGCACCTGCCTCTTCAAAGCCCTTTAATCTGAAACGGCAACTATCACAACTCAGGCATGGTTTGCCCTCAGAAGTAGGGTCGTAACAGCTCCAGGTTAGTGAATAATCAAGCCCCAGGGATAGTCCCTTTTTTATTATCTCTGCCTTTGTAAGATTAATAAGAGGTGCCCTGATCTGGAAGTGAATCCGTCCTTCAACAGAAACCTTTGTGGCAAGGTTGGCCATCTGTTCAAAGGCCTTTAGATACTCCGGACGGCAGTCGGGGTATCCGCTATAATCAACCTGATTGGCGCCAATAAAGATGTTTTCGGCCTGTAGTACCTCTGCCCAGGAGAGGGCAAAGGAAAGGAAGATGGTATTTCTGGCAGGAACATAGGTAACAGGAATCAGGTTGTCAGCCTCGGGGGCCCTGTCTTTTGGTACAGATATCTGCTGGTCAGTAAGGGCAGAGCCGCCAATTTCTCGAAGATCGAAACTTATAATTAAATGCTTCTTAACACCGAGTGCACGGGCTACCTTTTTTGCTGATTCCAGTTCCCGCCTGTGTCTCTGGGCATAATCAAAGCTCAGGGCGTAGCAGTCAAACCCCTCGGCTTTTGCAATAGCCAGAGTTGTAGATGAGTCTATACCTCCGCTTAGAAGAACTACGGCCTTTTTTTTATTAGTAGATGTCATCAGGGGTATTTGCCTTCCTGTCAGGGCCTTTGCTGAATAGGATATACCTGTTTGTCCCGGTTTTTTTGTAAATTATATTCTCCTGCCAGGGGTCCTCCCCAGGATCAAACTTCACCGGATAATAATTATTATTTATTCTGTACCACTCTATTTCCAGTCTCAAACTATCAAGCCTGTTTCCGGTTAATAATATATTTTCGGAATTTATTAAATCAATAAGGAATGTTTTTAACGGGAAGAACATTACCACAGTTAGCATAATAATGAGAAAGGGGATTAGCAGGGCCCTGCTTATTGGTTTAACAACCGGTCTGGGGATCTCAGGCTCAACAGCCCTGGCTTCTTCTATTTCTTCTATTAATCCTCTGTCTTTTAATTTTATTAATGCCTTTGATACCTCCAGATCGTCCAGTGCTGCCAGCTCGGTGATGGTGCCCACATCTGTTTCGCCATCGATAAAAGACAGGATATAAAGTTCTTTGTCGTCAAGGTCCCTTGTGTGCTCATCCTGTTGAGCCTTTTCTGTCTTTTTAAAGATGGTGTCTATGGTTATTTCCCCTTCAACAACAGACCACTCGTCAACAATTCGCAAACCTTCCATTAACAGGTGTTGTGTATCTATAGAGATTTCTACTATCGAATCGGTTTTAATCTCTTTAGGTCTAAATACATAGTTTCCCTCTTTCCAGGAAAACAGGTGTACCAGCTGATCTGTAATCTGCCTTGTAAGGGTTTCTTTTATAATATCTTCGTCAACAAGATTTTTTTCTACCAGGATATCCCCCAATCGGAGACCTCGCTCTTTTTGTTCTCTGAGGGCTGCCTCCAGATCTTCTTCAGAAATAAGACCCTTTTTAACCAGGATTCTACCTACCCTTAACTCTTCTGGCCTTTTTCCGGATTTGGTACCTACGATATTACCGTCTTTGAAATACACACTAACTACATCAAAGGGGCCTTCAATTCTGAGAATTCCGGTCTTCTTCTGATAATAAATAAGTTGCAGGATGTCAGCCAGTCCAAACTCTTTTATAGAACCTTCTAAAGCCATCCTTTCCTCACTCTTTTTATTGTATAAAAGGTGCAATACAGATAAACTATCCCCATTATAGAAAGGGCCGGATAGAATAAAAACAGATGCATACCCCTGAGGTTATGGGGTTCTAATATGTTGGCATGTAACGAAATCAGTCCTGAAAGGAAGAATACAAAGGCAAAAAAGAGTTAAGGGTCTAATCAAACGATCACCTCTCATCAAAAGAAAGCCCGGTATCAGAAAGGACATAAGGGTTTTATAGGCCTTTTGTTTTCTGGTAAATTCATAGCTCTTTAAGATTACCCTTACTCTATCTGATGGATCTGCCTCGAAACTTACAAGACAGGTGTAACAGTTTTTGCATAATCCATTCCAGTATATGCGTCTTTCGCAGTTCATACAGTAAACCTGTCCACATTTAGGGCATTTAATGGCCCTGTGTTTGTAACGCTTAGAGAAAAAGGCAATAAATAAAAAGACAAAGAGGGCATACAGGCTAATATACAGATTATATTTTGTAGGATTAAAGTTTTTTAGTGCTCTGTTTAATGTATACCCAAAGAGTTCGGAATCATTCAGTTGTTCGTACATAAGAGACAGGATAGAGCTTCCTTTATGCTTTTCTCTGAACCTGGTAACACCACCAAAATCAAGCTTAACGGCTTCAGAGAAGTAATCATCTGCTTCTTTAAACTTCAGTTTGTCAGCAGAAAGAATACTGAGATTATAATATGCCGATGCAAGGGCCCTGGTCTCCAGTGCCCGTTTAAAGGCCTTTTCAGCCTGGTTATTCATTCCAAGTTTTGCCAGTAAAAAGCCACGATTTACATCTATTCTTGGATCTGTGTATTCTTGGGACAGGCTGTTGTAAAGCTTTAGAGATTTTTGATAATGCTTTTCTTTTAAATAAGATAGGGCATGAGAAAAACCTTCCTCAAAGTGTTTGTTGCTCGCCAGGTTCAACATTGCCGGAATATTGCTCCGGTTGGTATTGACTAATGTTACTGACTTGCCTGTAGCGGAGTTAACTGAAAAGATATACGCTTTTGAAAAATCAAACAGGTAAACTGCAAAGAGATTAAGTAATATAAGAGTAAGGGTTACAAATCTGTCCTTCCTGCCAGTATGTATTGATACGAGAAAAAGAAGAGAGAATATTAACAACCTGAAATCAAATATAGCTGGAATCAGGACCAGAAAATACAACAACCTCGAGGGCGACTCAGTAATTTCGTGCACGAAGAGGTTAAGGTCTCTGGTAAGGCGGGATATGGCAAAGACCAGGGAGGTCAAAAAAACGGAGATTATGAGAGAGAGTAAGAAAAGGACGAAGATGTTTCTTTTACCATCAAACTTTTTTATGTAGGATAAAATGGCCTTGATATAGTAGGATAATGAAGGGGGTATGCTTTTCAAGCTATAATCAAATGTTTTCCTGGATATCTCCAGATATATCTTCTCATTGTCTTGGTTGTTATTAAGACTATTTTTTAAACTGGTTAAATCTTTAATTTTTACAGGGATGTAGTTTTGACGGACATAATCCAGTCCAAAATCATCTGCATTTACCTTAAAAGGCACAACAATAAGGAATAAAACAAAGAATAATAGATGAACGGCCCGCACTTTCATTAAACCCTTTGCCCCAGTTTGGGCTCCACCCCCTGAACGAGTCTTTTGATATTGGATCTATGTTTAAAATATATTAAAGCAAAAAGTAGTATCATTAGCAACCTTATAGGCTTGCTTAGATCCGATATGAAGGAAAACAAAAGCAAAAATGCAAAGGCTACAAGGGCACTGAGTGAAGAATACCTGAAGCAAAGGGCGGTAAGAATCCATACTATAATCAATGTAACACCAAGTAATGGTTTCAGCCCCAACACAACACCAAGAGAGGTTGCAACACCCTTTCCGCCTTTGAAGCCAAGATAGATGGAAAAATCGTGTCCTATTACGGCGGCCGCAGCAGTCATGGCGACAATAGTGTCATGTCCGGTCAGGATTTTTGCTATGACCACAGGAATGGTACCTTTCAGTATATCGGCAGCCAGGGTAATCAGGGCCTCTTTTTTTCCTACTGCTCTCAAAACATTGGTTGTTCCTATATTGCCGCTTCCGACCTTTCTGAGGTCTATCCCTCTTGCTTTTGCTATTAAAAGTCCGAAGGGAATAGCGCCTAAGAGATATGCAAAGACTACAATTAAATACTCCATGATATAAAATTACCTGATCCTTTTCCAGAATGAAACAGTATAATTATAGCCTGATACAACAGCCATAAACATGGCTAACCAGATCAAAACCGTACCAGCTGAGTATAGATCTATTCCAAAGAGAGAATCCTTCAGGATTAAGAAGATTATAGCAAATATCTGCAGGGTTGTTTTAATTTTTCCCCCTTTTTCTGCTGGTATTACAATCTTTTTAGTCAGTGCTGCCACTCTTAAAGCAGTAACCAGAAATTCTCTAATGATTATGATAATGGCCACAATAGCATTAAGACTTCCAAGCTCAACGAGTAATATTAAAGCTGAGATAACAAGAAATTTATCAGCTATTGGGTCCAGGATAATACCAAACTTGGTGATCTGCCCTGTTTTTCTTGCAATATAACCATCCAGAAAATCCGTAATCGAGGCAACTGAAAAGAGTACAGCCCCCCATACAGGATGCTCTGGTGTAATAAATAGAAAAAGAGGAATAAGTAGAATCCTGCTTAAAGTCAGAGATGTGGGAATGTTAGGTACCGGTATACTCACTCAGAATTCCCTCCCACAGGCCTTTTGCTTTAAGGATGGTTTCTGCCACCTCCCGAACGGCACCCTTGCCACCTTTATTTTTAGTTATAAGCAGAGCAAATCTCTTTGCATCTTCGTGGGCATCAGCCACGGCCACTGGCAATGCTACACGCCTAAGTAGTGGTATGTCCACTATATCGTCACCCATATATGCAACTTCCTCATCTGAAAGGTTATATTTTGCCTTGATCTTTTCATAAGCTATTACCTTGTTGTAACACTTCTGGTATACCTCGCTGATACCGAGCTCGTGAGCTCTTCGCTGGACAACCCTTGAGAATCTTCCAGTTATAATGGCTACCTGAACACCATGCTGAACAAGAAGCTTTATTCCATGTCCATCTCTTACATGAAAGTGCTTGAATTCATTACCTTCGTTGTCCAGAATTATTGCCCCATCGGTGAGAACACCATCTACATCAAGTATTAGCAGCCTGATTTTTTTTGCGATTTCCAGCAGCTCAGACATAATACAGATATTATTCCATATTGGATCAAAAAAGGCCAAAAAAGGGCCTAACTTTTTTTGACAAAAGAAAATCCGTTATGCTAAATTCATATACTCTTTAACTCTGCGTATTATAGAAAAATGAAAAAAATACTTAAATCACAACGACTTTTCAAAAAAGCTCAGGCACTAATCCCGGGAGGGGTAAACAGTCCGGTAAGGGCGTTCAAGGCCGTCGGAGGAAAGCCTCTTTTTATTTCTCATGCAAAGGGTTCAAAGATCTACGATGTGGATGGCAATGCATACATCGATTATGTGCTTTCCTGGGGGCCCATGATCCTTGGTCATGCCCATCCATCTGTTGTTAAAGCACTTAAAAGGGCTGTAGAGAAAGGGACAAGCTATGGTGCCCCTACCGAGCTTGAGATAAAGCTTGCAGAACTGGTTCTTAAGGCCTATCCATCAATGGACAAGGTAAGGATGGTAAACTCTGGCACAGAGGCAACCATGAGCGCCATAAGGGTTGCCAGAGGTTTTACTGGAAGAGATAAGATTATTAAGTTTGAAGGATGTTATCACGGGCATGCCGATGGATTACTGGTTAAGGCGGGCTCAGGTGCCACCACCTTTGGTGTGCCTGATAGTCCGGGGGTTCCAAAGGCCTATGCAAGAAACACCATTACACTACCATTTAATGACCTCAAGGCCTTTAAGGCCGTGGTTGACAGGGAATGGAAAAACATAGCCTGTGTGATACTTGAGCCGGTAGTAGGCAATATAGGATGTGTATTACCAAAAAAGGGTTTTCTTGAAGGGTTAAGAAAGTTAACTAAAAAATATGGTATCCTATTGATCTTTGATGAGGTTATGACAGGCTTCAGGGTTTCATATGGTGGGGCACAGGCCTATTATGGAGTAGAGCCAGATATGACTTGTCTTGGGAAGGTAATCGGTGGTGGATTGCCGGTGGGTGCATATGGTGGAAAAGAGGAGATAATGTCAATAGTAGCTCCTGAAGGGCCTGTATATCAGGCCGGCACATTATCCGGAAATCCTCTTGCCATGACAGCCGGTATAACAACGCTCAAGATACTATCAAGAAAGGGCACCTATGAAAAGTTAGAACAGAAGGCAAGTGCCCTTGAAGAAGGTCTCAAAGATGCAGCAAAGAGAGCCGGGGTGAAAACGAAGTTTTATAGAGCAGGTACGATGTTTTGTACATACTTTACAGATAAAGAGGTTTACGATTACCAGAGTGCAAAGAAGGCGGACACAGAGAGGTTTGCAAGGTTTTTTATGGAGATGTTAAAAAGAGGCGTAAATATTGCCCCGAGTCAGTTTGAGGCAGGCTTTATAAGCCTTGCACATACAGAAAAAGATATAGAAAGAACAATTGGGGCGGCATACGAGGCGATGAAAAGTCTTTAAGATGACCTGGAGGAGGACGAATTATGGCATTAGGATGGACTAAAGAGAAGTTAACACTAAAGGGTAAGATAATCATCGCCGTATTGCTTCTGGTAATCGCTATAGGTGGTGGTGTTGTGGCTTTTAAATTCTATGACTTTACACAGAACAATCCTAAGTTCTGTGTATCCTGTCATTTAATGAAACCAGCCTATGATGCCTGGGCTAAAAGTGAGCATAAAGGCATTAACTGTCACGACTGTCATCACCTGTCGATTCCTGAACAGAACAGGCTTCTGGTAAACTTCATACTCCATAGACCTAAATCCGTTCCACCCCGTCACGGAAAGATTATTGTTCCATGGAAGTACTGTGTAAAGTGTCATTGGGAGGAGAATGAAAAATTCCCGAATGCCAAGAAAATCAACAATTCAGTGATGCATGCTAAACACTATTTTATGGAGAAAATAGAGTGCTCCAAGTGTCATGGATATATAGAGGATGGGCAGGTACACAAGTTTACACCAGATCCCCGTTTCTGCGTGAAGTGTCATAAAAATAAAGAGGTTCATGGTGAGGGTATGGAATCGCTTGCATGTTTGAACTGCCATACAGACAGGACAGTTGATCTCAGGCCTGGCAGGAAAAAATGTCTGTTCTGCCATGGAAGCTCGGATATCAGGCTCGAGCTTCTTGCTGATGAAACCCTTGATGTTACGCATTATCAGCCATCTGAGGAAGTTATAAAGCAGGCTAAGAAGATCAATGTGCCAAAAGATGCTCCAATGCAGTTTTACTGCTATGAATGCCATAAACCTCATACCAAGGTAAGGCCAGACTATGGCACCTGCCTGAGCTGTCATGGTCAGATCATAAATGTGGGTAAACACAAGATGCATGTACAGACAATGGGTCTACAGTGTATTGACTGTCACAAGCCTCATAGCTGGCGTGTGACAAGAGAGCAGGCAAAATCAACCTGCACGCAATGCCACGATTATAAGGACCCACTTAATTTTATTAAAGGATAAATAGAAAATTTCTGGAATAATGAGGGGAGGTAAACAGCAGGGGCATGCCGTAATTATGCCCCTGCTGTTAAAAAATAAATTAACTCATTTTAATAAGATAAGGAGGCGCTGATGAGTAGTCATGTCTACCGTCCTTTGTTTGTGGTTCTCGCTGTAATTGCTCTCATTTTACTTGCTCGATCCTTCGTCGTTCCTCCAGACTTTGGTATTGGTGAACGTGGTTTTATGTACGGGTTCCACCGAAAGAGCAACGAGAAGGAGTGGGAGGCCTTCAAGGTCAAGTTCAAAACCAGGCAGTACTGTAAGGATTGTCACCCTGAGAAGTACGAAAACATCATGTCCTCAAAGCACCGGATCATTCAGTGTGAGAACTGCCACGGAGTTGCAATTGATCATCCTGAGAATCCTCCAAAACTTGTTATTAACAAGGAAAGGTCTCTATGTTTAAGGTGTCATAGCTACCTACCGTATCCTACAAGCCAGCGTGGAAAGCTCAAGGGTATTGATCCTGAAAAGCATAATCCAGAGATGCAGTGTGTCATGTGCCATAATCCACATAAACCAGATATGGAGGGTTGGTAATGAGGCAGAGTAGAAGAGAATTTCTGAAGACAGTAGCCAGAGGAACAATTGCCAGTGCACTTCCCCTTAGTGCATTCAAGTTTTTAAGTCCGGCTGAGGTCAGGGCAGCGACCGAGGTCGGCAAGGGTGATGTCCGCTGGGGATTCCTGGTGGATACCTATAAATGTGTTGGTTGTGGTTTTTGTGTAAAGGCCTGCAAGCTTGAGAATGAGGTTCCCTATGATACTCCGGTTACCAGAACATGGGTCGAGAGGTATGTGGTTCTTAAAAACGGAAGGGTACTTGCTGATACTCCTGATGGAGCAAGGGATGGCTTTATCGATCCTAAAGTTCAGGAGGAAGAGATAAAGCCTGAAGAGATTTCCAAGGCCTTTTTTGTTCCAAAGCTATGTAACCAGTGCGAGAATCCCCCCTGTGTTCAGGTATGTCCTGTGGGTGCTACCTACCAGAGGGCTGATGGCGTTGTACTGGTAGACCGTTCATGGTGTATAGGATGTGGTTATTGTATAATGGCCTGTCCCTATGGTGTGAGGTTCTTTCATCCTGTTTATAAGGTTGCTGAAAAGTGTACTTTTTGTATTCATCGTTTGGTTAAGGGTATGAATACAGCATGTGTGGATGCCTGTCCATTTGGTGCGAGAAAGGTTGGTAATCTTAAGGACCCGAACGATCCTGTGACCAAGGTGATTCTTACCAGGAGGGTGGCTGTTTTGAAACCGGAATATGGAACAAAACCCCAGGTCTTTTACATTGGCCTGGATGAGAATGTGAGGTGATAGATATGGATGTATATGTGCATGGACTTGAGTGGACTACAAAAGAGCTTTTTACTTATCCCAATGAGTTTATCTACTGGAGTGTTCAGATTGTTATGTATCCTTTAATGACCGGTCTGGTTGCCGGCGCCTTTGTTTTGAGTTCTCTGTATCATGTGTTTGGACAGAAGGATCTGAAGGATATGGCCAAGTTCTCACTGGTATTCTCATTTGCGCTGTTAATTGTTGCTCCAATGCCATTGATGTTTCACCTGCAGCAACCGCTTAGAGGTGTGGAGGTCTTTTTTACCCCACATTTTACATCGGCTATCTCGGCTTTTGGTATAGTGTTCTTTACATATTCGATTATAGTTGCGACTGAGATCTGGTTTGTTTACAGAAGGTTTTTCGTAGAACAGGCAATTGCTTTAAAGGACAAACCAGGGTTGGGTAATGCTGTTAAAAGATGTATTTACAGGGCTCTGACTCTGGGTGCCTATGATATATCGGAAAAGGCAATTGAAAAAGACGAGAAGGCCATTAAGATACTGGCTGGTATTGGTATTCCAGTGGCCTGCTTTCTACATGGTTATGCAGGATTCATTTTCGGATCAGTTAAGGCCAATGCCCTCTGGATGACCCCGCTGATGCCTGTTATCTTTATTATGTCTGCAATAGTTTCTGGTATTGCCCTGTGTATGCTAACTTACATTGTTATAATGGAGTGGAAGAAATTCAGGATCAAGACCTCAAAGAAACCCTGGGAGATGACAGCTGAAGAGGTTGGCGGTGTTGAGCTTGACCTTATGAGGAAGACTTCAAAATACCTCATTGGGTTTATGATAGCTGCAATCACACTTGAGTTGCTTGACCTGGTATTCAGAGGATATACGGCAGTTAAATCATGGGATATTTTGAGGTCCGTTATTTACGGTAAGGACTTTGTTAACATCTTTGTCCTGCAGTATACACTGGGGAACCTGGTGCCTTTTATACTGCTACTGCTGCCCCGTCCATCGGTGAAGCGTTTGATTGTGGCCCTGACTCTGGTTCTGTTTGGTGTGTTTATGATGAGGTGGAATGTCGTTATTGGCGGTCAGGCATTCTCTCTTACCTTTGCAGGTTATATGCACTACGACATCCCCTTTATTCCTCATAATATCGAGACCTTTAAAGAGGGTGTGCTTGGTGCAGCTCTGATCGGTGTAATGCCCTTTATACTTTTCTGGGGCATAAACAAAATAGTTCCTTCACTAAGATACAAGTAGTACCACTGAAAGGGGCACCATGGCAGGTTGCCATGGTGCCCCTTTCAGTGGTACTACTTGTATCTTAGTGAAGGAACTATTTTGTTTATGCCCCAGAAAAGTAT
>JAADIE010000100.1 GCA_013151495.1 Nitrospirota bacterium
TGGCATGGTATAAAAAACATCTCTCTAAAGACTGGTCAAAGTTGTCTGAAAATTTTCATGTTAAACAGCTAAAACATGAGGGTTACTTTGCAAAAACAAAAAATCCAGATCCCGACCCGATGGACCTTATGAAAACGAAGAGTATCCAGATCATGCGTGTAGAAACACCTGAGGATGCTGGTTTTACAGCCATGTTTTTTAATGTTAAGGGCATGAAAACCAGAATCTATATCCAGATACTCTCTCCTTTTTAAAAGTTTTTATACAAAAAGGGCAGGAGTTACAACCTGCCCTTTTATCTTTTTTTACCACTCAATTTGCCCAAACTGTCTGTAAGTTTTTATAATTCATAAACTAATCTTGATCAAAAGGAGGTTCACTTGTACGGACATACAGACAGGAAAAAAGGCAGATTTAAAAAGATAGCTATTGTTATTATACTTCCCTTTCTACTTTTACTTCTTTCTTATGGTGCATACAAGGTATTCTTTATCCCAGCACCTGAAATATCAGGCCTCGAGCAATTCAGCCTGTTACCGAAAAAGAAGAATATTACCCTGACAGCCAAGAATATTCAAAAACTCCAGATCGCACTTAAACAGGGAAGACTGGTAAAAACCATTATAGACTTTCAGGGAGACGAGGTGGAAAGGCTCTTTGAGATTACTGTAAAGCCTAAAGAGTTGGGACTTCACGATGGTTCTGCCCGGCTTTTTGTATATGCTAAAAATGGGTTATTGAAAAAAAAGGAGTTGATACTACCTGTAGAAATAGATACCAGGCCCCCTGTTTTACAGATTATACGAAGTCCCTTTCAGTTAAAATCAGGATCCACAGGCCTTGCATTGCTAAAGGCTAAAGGGGCAGATAGGGTTTATATCAAAGAAAATGAAAATATTTTTACTGCTTATAAGCTAAAAGACAGCCCCAACGAGTATGTTGTAATCTTTCCGGCCAGGTATGATATTGAAAGAAAGACTGTATTTTATGCCGTTGCCGAAGACCGTGCAGGAAACCAGACCATAAAGTCTCTAAGAACAAGAGTCGTGATTAAAAATTTCAGACATTCAAATATCCGTATAAATGATGATTTTATTAATCGGGTTGTGTATCCACTTCTTGGGGAAACAGAAGTAGACGACCCAGTTGAGGCCTTCAAGACCGTAAACGAAAAATGGCGCAAGCGCGATACCGAACAACTCCACGAAATTGGTATGCGCTCAGCAGACAGTCCTCTATGGAAGGGAGCATTTTTACAGCTAAAAAACAGCAAGGTCATGGCCAAATATGGTGACAAAAGAACCTATATATACAACGGCAGACCAATCAGTAAAAGCATTCACCTCGGTTACGACCTTGCGTCGGTCTCAAATGCCCCTGTGCCTGCGGCAAACTCTGGCAGAGTTGTCTATGCCGACGACCTTGGTATATATGGAAACGCTGTAGTTATAGATCATGGTCTTGGACTTATGAGTCTTTATGGCCATATGTCTGAGATAAGAGTTACACCCGGACAGGATGTTAAAAAGGGCGAAATCATTGGCTATACTGGCTCCACAGGATTTGCAGGTGGAGATCATTTACACTTTGGTATTCTGGTACAGGGCTTCGAGGTCTCACCCCTTTATTTCTGGGATGCCCGCTGGGTAAGAAACAACCTGGAGATTCAATAAACAGGATGCCCATTCCATACAAAAAAAGCGCCAATGGAATCGTCATAAATGTAAAAGTGGAACCCAGGTCATCAAAGGCAGTCGTGTCTGGCCTGCTTGGTGATCAGCTAAAGGTAAAACTCACCTCTGCGCCTGTTGATGGTGCAGCAAACAAACAGCTTATAGAGGTGCTTGCCAGGTTTTTTGGTGTTAAGAAGAAGGCTGTTCGTATAATAAAAGGGCAGACATCAAAAACAAAGGTTGTAGAAATAGAGGGGCTTCAAAAGCCCCCCGATATTTAAATCCTACCGTTTTCTTCCAGCATTCCTTTAACATTTGGAAACTGTTCCATATCGGTATGAGGTAAAAACATGGCAGACATGAACTCATCCATATAGCTACCCTTTACTGATAGCTCCATATAAGTCATCATAGAAGCCACCCGCTCTGCCTCTCGTCTCATATCCTCAGAAAGCAGACACAGGTAGGCGCCTGCCACAGAGGTGTTACCCATAAACCTGAATCTCTCCCTTGGTATATCTGGAAGCATACCCATAATAATGGCCTTTTCAACATCAATATAGTTTCCGAACCCACCGGCAATGTAAACCCTTTCTATCATCTCAAAGGGAAAGCCAACCTCCTTTAAAAGAAGCGACACACCTGCATAAATTGCAGCCTTTGCCCTTACTATGTTTTCCAGGTCAACCTGTGTAAGTACGATATCCCTTCCATCGCCGCTGTAAATTACATACTCAAGACCATCTTCACCCTCTCTGATTCGATCTGTCTTTGCCTCTGGAACAAATTTTCCCCGCTGATCAATAATACCCGCAAGAAACATCTCTGTAATCGCATCTATCATACCCGAGCCACATATTCCAATTGGTGCAGCATCACCAATTACCTTAATCTCAGGCTCAAGGGTCTCTCTATCAATTTTTACCGCCTCTATTGCTCCCTTTGTAGCACGCATTCCGTTTTTGATTCCTCCACCTTCAAAACACGGCCCAGCCGAGCAGGCTGCTGTCATCAGCCAGTCTTTGTTTCCAATTACAATCTCTCCATTTGTACCAATATCCATAAAGAGGGCTATTTCCTCTTTTGTGTGCATCTTTGTGGCAATAACACCCGATACAATATCGCCACCCACATAGCTTGCCACACAGGGCACAGTATAAACGGGCGCATCCCTACGTATCCGGATGCCAGCATCCTTAGCCTTCCATACTGGAAAGGTATTTGCTGTTGGAATATAGGGCTCTTCCCTTATGTATGCAGGATTAAGGCCCCAGAATAGATGTACCATAGTGGTATTTCCAGAAATAACCACCGATTCAATTTCTTCTGGATCTATATTGTGTGTCTGCGTCATTGGTTCCACAAGATCATTAATATCGGCCACCACCGCCCTTCTCAGGGCATTGAGTTCACCACCTTCTGTGGCATTTACAATACGTGTGATAACATCGTCACCAAACCGCATCTGAGAGTTGTATGTAGAGCCAACATCCACCACCCTACCATCACAGAGATCAATCAGATAACAGACCACTGTTGTTGTACCAATATCAACGGCAAGTCCATAATAGCAGGGCTTTTCAACAGGCGCCTCCACAGACAGGGCCTCTTTGCTTTCCTTCTGATAGCACAAAAAGACATCCCAGCCATGCTGCCTGAGGCCATCGGCAAGGCCCTTCATGAAATCAAAGGGAAAACTCAGGTTGAGCCCCTTTTCATCAAGTGCACGTTTGAGGCGTTCCAGATCACTTATGTTGTCGTCCAGTGTTGGTGGTGGAAGGGTAAGCTGTAGCCTTGAAATAAGAGGCGACATGCCTGCCTTGTATGATTTAAGCAGTTCAAAAAGATCACGGGTCTTTGAGATTGCAATCTTATCACCAATTGTGAGCATAGACTCAATTGGTATTTCCACGCTGATATCACCTTCTGCATAGCTCTGGCAGGCAAGCACAACTCCCTTTTTTCGTTCCTGCTCTGTAAGCTTACCGTAATTGTCGACCCGCACATCACCTTCCAATATACGAACCTTGCACTTACCGCATGTGCCCTTTCCACCACAGGAGGCTGTCAGAAAGATACCGTTTCGTTTAAAGGCCTCGTAAAGGCTTTTTTCCTTCTGAACCTCTATCACTTTACCATCGGGAAAGGTTATCTTCATAGAAACCTCCTATTAGCCTTTCTGAATAAGTCTGAATAGCTCAAGGGCTGCTTCCTTTGGCCCTTCCTGTTCAAATCCCTCTATGCCAAGCCTTGTCCTTACCTGGCCAACCCGAATGTTCTGTTCAAAGAGTCGATTGAAATAGTCCCTGGCCAGTTCTTCATGCTCGTCCTTGCGCTGAGGCGCTCCAAAGGGATTGGCAAAGTATGTATGCACAAGACCTTTTTCATCGGTGGTTCCCTTTGCAAGCCTTGCACCACTACGAAACACTGCTAAGGCTTCTTCAGGATTTTTAAAAAACTCTATTACCGGATGTTCCTCATTAACCTGCTCGTAGTTGTTTGCATAAAAGAGATAATCCACCGGATATCCCTTAACAATGTGATGATACCTGGTAACCGGAATTATCAACCTGGCATTGGTTTTATCAGGATTCATAAAGATGCTACGGTCTATTTCCTCGTAGGCATACCCGGGCTGAAGGTCATCAAGCCTCACAAAGGCGCCTATTTCGGTACCATAGCCCACAATTCTTCCCTCTGCATCAACTCCAAGAGACCCCATATCATCAAAGATTACCTTCATCTCACAGATATGCTCCTCAGCCAAAATACGGAAGGCCTCAAGGGTTTCGGATTTCCCGGCACCGCTGTCGCCTACAAGCACGATGTTTGCCCTTTCACCGCCTTTCAGTTTTAGATAAACCATGGCTCCATGAAGTGGAAGCCTTCCCCTCTTAAGCATTACAATGTTGTGTAGGGTAAGGGTCATCTTCTTGAAATAACCAAAATAATCAACCTCTCTATCATGCTGTATAAGACCAACAAGGATACCAGCATTCCTGTCATCATAAAAAACCGTTTTTGATGGCAGGGTCTCTTTAACCCCGAACACAAGAATCAGATCCGGCCTTTTATCAACTATCTCATCGTAATCGGCAATCTCAAAGAGGTTGCTCAGCGAAAGGCCCAGAGATATGAAGTCCTGATGAAAGTATATAAAACCTGTCAGATCACCTACACGTGCCGGAAAGCAAAACCACTCGGTTGGTTCTATATTAAAAACACCGGGGGGTATTTCTTTAATCTCCTCAAAATTACCCTTACGTTTATTCATCTCTGGATAAAGAATCAATGGAGGCTCCATAAGGGTAAGCCTGATAAAGGGTACATCCTTTAGAGGTTTGTAAAGATCAGGGCAGTCCCAGTCTGCCTTTTCGGTCAGCACTCCCATGTTTACACCAGCGGGCAACTGCCTGTAAACCCTCGGGTTTTTACCGATTAAATGCTCACTAACACGACGATATACATAAAGCACAAGGTGTTTTAATTCTTCATTTGCCTTGATGAACTGGGCATGATGTATGCTGCTTTTGGAGAACTGAGAACGAGCTGGAGCCTCAAGATAAAAGAACCTCTCGAACCTTCTCCAGAAATTGTAAAGCTCCTCAATAAACTCGTACATCTGCTCCCTATCAGAAAGTAGCCCCCGGTATTCCTCATTCATCTCCATCACCTCATCGGCCGTGTAACTGAACAGGAACCTGAAGAGTTTTACTATCTCTTTGGCCAGATCCTTTCTTGAAATACCAGGCAGGGCCTCATTAATGAAGGCAAATAGGGAGCTTCCCCTTGATGCAATTCTCTCGATAAACCGCTCAACCACTTCTTCACAAAGACTGCTTTTTAGCAATGCCTCAGGGGTATCGCAAAAAAGGGCTGAGTAGTCAAAGACCACCTTGCCCCTTGTAATTACATAAGGTCTGGACTTTACAGCCATATATTTTTAACCTCTATTCAACGATGTCCAGCTTTATATGAAGCTCTTTAAGCTGTTTTTCCTCAACTGGCGATGGAGCACCGCTAAGCAAACAGACCGCCTTCTGGGTTTTTGGAAAGGCAATTACATCCCTTATTGACTCGGCACCAACCATTATCATTACAAGGCGGTCTAAGCCAAGGGCAAGCCCACCATGAGGTGGTGCACCAAACCTTAATGCATCAAGTAAAAAGCCGAATTTTATGCGTGCCTCTTCCTCGGAAATCTGAAGCAGTTCAAACATCTTCCTCTGCACATCAGGGCGGTGAATACGGATACTACCACCACCTATCTCATAACCATTTAAAACAATGTCGTAGGCCTTGGCCTTTAGTGAAGCAAGCCCCTCACGGTCCGATATATCTTCCTTGAGCATCCGCTCGATATCCTCATCTGCTGGCGAGGTGAAGGGATGGTGCATTGCCTGAAATCGGCCCTCCTCATCATCCCATTCAAGAAGCGGATAATCAACAATCCAACAAAACTTAAAACCATCCTTTATCAGACCCTGTCTTTTAGCAATCGAAAGCCTCAGCCTACCAAGCACATCAAGGGTTGTCTCCTCCTGGTCGGCCACAAAAAGCATCATATCCCCCTGCTCGGCACCAAGTCGGTCTGCCATCTCACTGAGCACCCCATCAGGGAAGAACTTTGTAATAGGTGATTCAAAGCCATCCTTAACCTTTATCCAGGCAAGGCCCTTGGCACCGTATGACTGGGCCTCTTCGGTAAGCAGGTCTATCTCCTTTCGGCTAAGTCCAGCAAGCCCCTTACCAAGCAGCCCTTTAACTCTGCCGCCTGAGTCAAGGGCACTTAGAAACACTTTGAAAGAGCCCTGACGGGCAAGGTCCTCCATCTCCACGAGCTCGAGACCAAATCTCAGATCGGGCTTGTCTGTTCCAAACCGTTCCATGGCATCCCTGTAGGTAAGCCGCTGCATTGGGAGCTCAATCTCCACTCCCAGGGTCTCTTTGAAGACATGAGCAAGCATTCCCTCAACAGTGGCGATTACATCATCAACCTCCACAAAACTCATCTCAAGATCAACCTGGGTAAACTCTGGTTGACGATCTGCACGCAGATCTTCGTCTCTGAAGCACTTTACAATCTGAAAATACCGCTCTATGCCCGAGCACATGAGTATCTGTTTGAAAAGCTGAGGCGACTGGGGTAGGGCATAAAAATGTCCGGGATTTACCCTGCTTGGCACTAAATAGTCCCTTGCACCCTCAGGAGTTGATTTGGTTAACATGGGTGTCTCTATCTCAAGGAAGCCTTCCCTGTCTAAATAATCCCTTATTTGCTTGGTAACCCGATGTCGTGTTATGAGATTTCCAAGCATCTCAGGTCTTCTAAGGTCAAGATAACGGTGCTTAAGCCTGAGTGATTCGGAGATCTCCTTTGGTTCGTCTATCATAAAGGGCAGTGGATCAGCCCTGGATAGTATCTCAAGAGTATCAGCATATATCTCCAGATCACCTGTTGGAATGTCCGGATTTTCAGTTCCCTCGGGTCTTTTTCTTACCTCACCCTTTATCTTTATCACATATTCAGACCTGAGTGTATGAGCCAGCTCGTGGGCCTCCTTTGAAACATCCGGACTGAAAACAACCTGCACTATACCGCTACGATCCCTTAAATCAATAAAAATAAGCCCTCCGTGGTCACGCCAGCGGAAGACCCAGCCCGACAGAGTCAACACCTTACCAATGTCTGACTCAACTATCTCGCCACAACCCTTGTCCCTGTACATTACCCTAACCTCCTGCCTTAACTTTATATTTTGGATTTTCTTTCTCGCCCTTTAGCCACAAGCCTGAAATTATAATTTAATCTTCTATTCTAACACTTTTTTTGAGCCTTTTTATCTCCTCTGAAGTAAGGTAACGCCACTGCCCAGGCTTTAGATCACCAAGTGAAATACCGTCTATCCTGGTTCTTTTAAGCTTCAAAACAGGATGTCCTACCCTCTGAAACATCCTTCTGATCTGGCGTTTCTTGCCCTCGTAAATAACAACCTCAAGCCATGAGTTTTTCTCCGTTTTTGGCATCCTGATTCTGCGAATCTGAGCTGGTGCTGTAATGCCATCTTCAAGCTTTATTCCTCTGCGTAGTTTTTCAAGGTCCTTTTCCTCAATAATTCCCTTAACCTTTACAAGATAGGTCTTAGGTACCTTGTGGGATGGATGAATTATTCTGTAGGCAAGTTCTCCGTCGTTGGTAAGTAGAAGCAGTCCTTCGGAATAAAAATCAAGCCTGCCAACAGGATATACCCTGAACCTTACACCCCGTATTAACTCCTTAATGGTTGGTCTACCCTCAGGGTCTTCCAGAGTGGTAAGCACACCTTTTGGCTTGTTCAGCATGATATAAGTCTTTGGTTCGGGTTTTAAAACAAGCTTACCATCAACCTTTATGTAGTCCTGCTGTATATCAGCCTTCATGCCAAGGGTGGCAACCTGACCGTTTACAGTAACCCGTCC
>JAADIE010000009.1 GCA_013151495.1 Nitrospirota bacterium
AAAGAAGGATCAAGGCTACAAGAGTCGTATTTTTCAAGATGATTACTCCTGATGAGATTATTCAAACGATTAACATACTCCTTACGGAGTATGGAGTACTTCTCCAGATAATTAATTAAAACAAGCGGCTTTTCAGAGTCTATTCTTTTAATTCTGAATCCTTCATAAGCCCAACCGACATTTATATTAAACAGATATTCCTGAACAGCTTCAAGAATAGAGGAAAATCTTGCAAGCCTTGCCTCCGAGCTTACTGCTTTAACACCACTTCCTTTTTTGAAAGTCCAGATACCAAAAACATTGTTTGCCTCCACGAAAAATCTCGAGGTGCCCCAGCCACTTTCAAGGGCTGCCTGAGCAAGTATGATACTTACAGGATGGGTGTTCAATCGTCTAAGAAGTTCATCCAGCTTCTGAGTTTTGTATTTATTAAAAAGATTGCTCAAAAAAATGTATTCTTGATCTGTCAGCTGGTATTTTTTGTCAAGTTTTTCTTTAAGTTTAATAACTTTATTCCTTAAATTTATTATATTTTCTTGAGCTATAAGTATTGATGGTAGAAGTATTCTTATAAAGGCCTCTTTTCTTTTTGACAGGGGCAGAGAAGAAAGATTGGGTACCCTGGTATATACGATTGGTTTAACCCTGGAACAATCAAAATCTTCCTTAAGGATTATTTCTGGATCGGTAATGTTAACATATTCTATCTGGATAGACCTGTTCTGACCGGTAATTTGTACCAGTTCGGTGGCTGAGACAAAAAAAATAGCCACTGTTACTGCCACAATGGCTATATATGAAAGATGTTTCATATATATTTATTATATCATATTGTTAAAACTAATAAATTTATTTTTTTAAATCTAAACTTAAGAAAGTGTAATATCAAGAATCATCATGATAATAAATCCGACAATAACACCGAAGGTAGCCTCTTTTTCAAAGCCTTTCTGGTGCGACTCGGGTATTATCTCGTCGCTAATCACATATAGCATGGCTCCGGCTGCAAAGGCAAGTCCCCAGGGTAGCAGTGGTTTTGAAATAGAGACAATGGTTACGCCGATAAGCCCTCCTACTGGTTCCACAAGGCCAGTTAAGAAGGATATCAGTATTGCAAATGCTATGGAATATCCCTCTGCAATTAATGATACTGCTACCACGAGGCCTTCCGGGATATTTTGAAGACCAATTCCAACGGCCAGCTTGGTACCATTTGCAATGTTGCCTCCACCAAAGCCAACACCAACTGCAAGTCCCTCGGGAAAATTGTGTAATGCAATGGCAATAACAAAGAGCCATATTCGGCGAAGTCTTCCAGGATCTGCTCCCTCTGGGCCCTTAATAAAATGCTCATGAGGTGAGTATTTGTCACTTAGAAACAAAAAAAGCGCTCCCAGGGCTATGCCTGTAGAAATGGACATTACAGAAAAAAGCCCTTTGCCTGATACTTCAACGGCAGGAATTATAAGGGAAAAGGATGTTGCTGCAAGCATTACCCCTGCCCCAAACCCCAGAAGGGAATCCTGAACCCTTTGTGATATATTTCTGAAAAAAATTACTGGAAGGGCTCCAAATCCGGTTGCAGCTCCAGCTGCAAGGCTTGCAAGAAACCCTAAAAGTGGAAGTGGCATCTCAGAGGGATTAAAGTTCATGTTACTTGTATTATAAACGAAACTTTTATGAGTGTGAATTATCTGTTATAATAGATTTATGACAGAAGAAAGAAAAGAAAAGGACAAAAAGGGGTATGCACCTTCTGAAGAGGTGTGCTCAACATGCTCTATTGCCGAGCCACCAGTAATGAAGGACAGGTATACCTGTCCGGTATGTAACAGACGTTTCGAAAACCCTGCTGATGTAATAAGGCATGTATTTCGTGATCATGCTACCTGAAAGTAATTTATCAAGGTTCGGCCGTTGGCCGGGCTAATCTGAATCGTTACCGATAAGTGCTTCAACAAACTCCTCGGGTATAAAATCGCGCAGGTCTTCTATTCCTTCTCCTACACCGATTAAACGGACCGGGATGTTGAGTTCCTTTTTGATTGCCAGTACAATACCACCCTTTGCAGTGCCATCGAGCTTTGTAAGGGCTATGCCTGTTATGCCAATGGCATCGTTGAACATCTTTGCCTGCCTCAGGGCGTTTTGCCCTGTGGTAGCGTCAACCACAAGCAGGGTTTCATGTGGGGCACCTGGCATTGCCTTGTGAAGAACTCTTTTTATCTTCTTAAGCTCCTCCATAAGAGGGAATTTGGTATGCAATCGTCCAGCAGTATCAACAATTACGCAATCGATTCCCCTTGCTTTAGCAGCTTCTACAGCATCGAAGGCAACTGCAGCAGGGTCTGAGCCACTCTGGTGTTTAACAATCTGTGCTCCCGATCTATCTGCCCAGATATCAAGCTGTTCAATGGCTGCAGCCCTGAAGGTATCAGAAGCAGCAAGTATAACACTATGACCTTCATTAATAAGTCTGCTTGCCAGCTTACCAATTGTGGTTGTTTTTCCTACCCCATTTACACCAACTGTCAGCACAACAAATGGTCGCTCCTGATAAAGCACAAAGGGCTGTGGCAGACCAAGAATTTTGAGCATCTCCTCTTTTAAAAACCTTTTAACGCCTTCATAGTCCTTTATTTTACCCTGACTGACCTCGTTGCGAAGGTCGTCGATAATTTGTATGGTAGCTTCCATCCCTATGTCTGATGTTATTAATATCTCCTCAAACTCATCTATAGTGGTATCATCAATCTTTTTGCCTTTAAAAACCTGTTCGATACGGCCTACGAAATTCGATCGGGTCTTGGTAAGCCCCTTTTTTAATCTGTCAAAAAGTCCCATCTACAGTCCTCCTAAAAAAACTTTTCAGCCTTTTCCAGTGTTTTTATATCTATTTTATACAACTTGCCCTCCAGATAACCTTTAAGGGGAATTGGATAACAGCTTCCGATACCTTTTTGCAGAGAATCAAGGGGATAGCGTTCGTTACAATACTTACAGATCAAATAAAAGCCATCTGCCCTGAATCCCTTTTTATTTGGATAGCACTTCATGCACGCATCAAGATATGATTCTATATCTTTTCCTAACCTAAGCAAAAAAAAGTCGATTCTTTTTTTATTTAATTTAACAGAGTAAAAACTCGGTTCACTATCTTTAAGACCTGTGATATCAATGATAACATAACCTTTTTTTACTTCAACAGGTTCATATGCAGGCTTTCCCTGACAGGAAGTAACAAGTATGATTATACAAACAGAGATTAAGACAATATAAAAGACTGACCTCATTCAGGGTATTACCTTGTTTAACTGGTATTCTACAATACCTGTTGCTCCGGCCTTTTTTAGCTTCGGAATAAGGTCTCTAACCAAACTTTCTTCGATGACCACATCAATATCATACCAGCCCGAATCAGTAAGCTCCGATATGGTTGGCGAGTGCATGGCTGGTAGCAGTTTTAATATTTTCTTGAGTGACTTCTCAGGCACATTCATTTTAAGCCCCACTCTTTCTTCTGCCTCAAGAGCGCCTTTTAAAAGCATAACTATATTTTCCATCTTTTGCCTTTTCCAGTCATCCTTCCAGGCCTTACGGTTTGCTATAAACCTTGTAGTGGACAGCAATACAGTTTCGACAACCCGCAGGTTATTTGCCCGTAGAGATGTGCCGGTTTCTGTTAATTCAACAATAGCATCTGCAAGGTGAGGAGGTTTGACCTCTGTGGCTCCCCACGAAAAATCCACTGTTGCCTTTATTCCGTGTTTTTTCAGAAATCTCTTTGTGAAATTAACTAATTCTGTAGCAATCCTCTTGCCGTTAAGATCTCTTATGCTTTTGATTTTTGAGTTTTCAGGAACAGCAACCACCCATCTGACCGGCCTGAGCCCTTCCTTTGCATAATTGAGTTCTGCTACCTCTTTAACCTTTGCATTTTGTTCAAGGATCCAGTCGTATCCTGTCAGGCCGCAGTCGAGGATACCGTTTTCAACATATCGTGCCATCTCCTGTGCCCTTATAAGCATTGGCTGTATTTCAGGATCGTCAATTGACGGATAATAGGATCGATGGGATACCGATATGTGATAACCTGCCTTTTTAAATAGTTTTATAGTTGACTCCTGCAAAGACCCCTTTGGCAAACCCAGCTTTAAAATCCTTTTCTTTCTGGCCATAGACAAGCTCCTTTTCTATTGATTTCCTGTCGAATATACAGGTGGTTAGCTGGTTAGAAATCAGTACAACAGGCCAGAAAATTATAACAGAAAGAGGTTGTTAAAGTTAATATTTTATAATGCCTTTATAAAGATCTTACTTTCCTTTTTGTATCCTTTTAGTACTCTTGCATCATCTATTATTCTGCCCACCAGATTTACTTCACTGGCAGGTACTGGTTTATCATCATTACTGATCGGGGTAGGGCCGAAGAAGATAGCAAGGGCATTACCAGGTGGCCAGTAACCAATATCGCCGATGTTAACATCAGTGGTGGCAGTCTCATCAAGGGGCATATTTAGTGGGATTTCAAAATAAAATTCGTCTCCCCAGGTATTAATCATCGATTCTAACGGTAAAAGTTTATGTATCTTTTTGGCCGTTTCGGTGTCAAAGAGTTCGGCCTTTAAGCTCAAATCTCCTATAATAATTTTTATTTGCTTTGGCATCCCTACATGTGTTTTTTGATTAAATCAATTACCTCAGCAGAGGTCCAGTCATAGGCACCTATAAATTTTTGTACAATCCTGCCACGCTTATTTATTAAGAAGGTGGTGGGCAATGAAAAAACCTTGTATTTTCGTGTAACTGTGATTGTAGCATCATGTAGTACAATGAAGTTTATTTTATATTTTCTGGCAAAGGCCTTAAGTCTTTTGTAAGAACTGTCACTTGAAACTCCTATAATTACAAGACCCTTATCCTGGTATTGACTCATCAGTTTATTTAGAGATGGTATCTCTTCCCGGCAGGGTGGGCACCAGGTTGCCCAGAAGTTTAATAAAACCACCTTGCCCCTGAAGTCAATTAAAGACACTTTATTACCCTTTAGATCCTGAAGAGTGAAATCAGGGGCAAAAGTGCCAACAAGCGCATCGATATCCCAGGGGCTTGATTGTGCCACAGATGAGAAAGACAAAACAAAAACGCATAGTACTGTAAGGATAATTAATTTTCGTACTTTGAATATCATATTGTATTTTAACATAAAACCACTTATTTCCCTTTTGAGAAATATTCAACTATTGCATCTACCATATCCTCCATGGTTGCCCTTTCTGGCACAATATGAACCTTTAATCCCTTTTTCTCAATGCTCTTTCTGGTAACAGGTCCAATTGCAGCAATAGTTACTTCTTTAAGGAGTTCCCTGGCGTCATCTCCAACCATTTCACAGAAATTATTAAAGGTTGCGCCAGATGTGAATGTAGCAATTGTTATCTTGCCTTCGGAGAGGAATCTTTTAAGACGCTTTGCATGTCCTGAAGGTTTTACTGCCCTGTAAGCAGTTACTACATCTACTGTTGCACCAAGGGCTCGCATTTTTTCCGGAAAGACCTCTCGTGCAACCTCTGCTCTTGGAATCAGCAAACGCAAGCCTCTTATTTTTTCCTTTCCGCCAAAGGCCTCAATCAACCCCTCTGCTCTGAACTCCTCAGGCACAAGGTCCACTTTTATTCCATATTTATTTATCTCTTCTGCTGTCTTGGTACCTACTGCGCAGAACCTCAGCCCCTGTAAGTCTCGTATGTCGTGTCCCAACTCGAAGTATCTTTTGAAAAACCAGTACACTCCGTTTTTACTTGTAAGAACAATCCAATGATAGGTATTGATTTTTTCTATTGCTTTATCAAGCTCTGACCAGTTCTCAGGTGGAACAATTTTTATTGTGGGGAATTCCATTATTTCTGCACCAAGTTCCTCAAGGCGTTCTATTGCCGGGCTATATTGTCTTGTTATCAATATCCTGTGGCCAAAGAGAGGCTTTTCTTCAAACCATCTGAGCTTACTTCTCAACTTAACTACCTCACCAATAACAACCACGGCAGGAGGCTTTATTTCTTTATCCTTAATGTCAGCGGCGACCGATCCAAGGGTAGATACCATTGTTGTCTGATCAGCCCTGGTACCCCATCTTACTACTGCCACAGGTGTATCAGGTGATTTACCATTTTCCAGAAGCCTTTTGGTTACAAGCTCTATGTTTTTTACTGCCATCAAAAACACAATGGTACCATTAAAGTTGGCCAGTTCTTCCCAGTTGATATTGGTATCCTTTTTTGTTGAAGCCTCATTGCCAGGAACCACCACAAAAGATGAAGAATACTCACGATGAGTTAACGGAATTCCTGCATAGGCAGGAGCTGCTATTGCAGAGCTGATGCCCGGTACGATTTCAAACTCGATGCCTGCCTCAGAGAGGATTTCGGCCTCTTCGCCTCCGCGACCAAATACAAAAGGATCGCCACCCTTTAAACGGCAAACAATCTTACCCTCTCTTGCCTTCTGTACGAGCACATTATTTATCTGATCCTGGGTCATCTCATGATGCCCCCCCCGCTTACCAGCATAAATAAACTCAGCCGAGCCGTTTATGTAGTTTAAGATCTGAGCATTTAAATGAAAATCGTAAACCACCACATCAGCCTTCTGCAGGCAACGAAGCCCTTTTACTGTAAGAAGACCAACATCACCTGGCCCAGCTCCTACAAGATATACCTTACCTTTACCCATTTCCATATACCTCATCAAGTATTTCTTTTCCACCTCTTGAAAGAATCATTTCGGCTAATTCAACACCCAGGGGTTCAGCATTTTCAGGGGCTCCCTCGAGCTGATCCCTGATAATTCTATCGCCCTCTAAACTGCCCACAAGACCATCCAGTTTAAGGATATTGCCATCAAGGACTGCATGTGCTGCAATTGGCACCTGGCAACCTCCTTCCAGGTGTTTCAGGAATGCCCGCTCAGCCCTGACACAGATGGCAGTTTCACGGTGGTTTAATCTGGAGATGACCTCATTAATAAATACATCATCCTCTCTGCACTCAATACCTATGGCTCCCTGTCCGATTGCTGGAAGGCTGATATTTGTAGGAAGATATTCGGTAATGCGGTCTTCATGGCCCAGACGTTTAACACCTGCAGAGGCAAGTATAATAGCGTCAAACTGTCCTTCATCAAGCTTTCTCAACCGTGTGTCCACATTGCCCCTTAGCTGTAGAATCTGTAAATCGGGTCTTATGTGTTTTAGCTGGCAGGACCGTCTCAGACTACTTGTACCAACAGTTGCCCCCTGAGGGAGGTCTTTAAATGACTTTATCTGAAAACCTCCATTGGAAAGTCTTGATATAAAGGCATCCCTTGGATCTTCTCGTTCACATATTGCTCCAAGATGTAGACCCTCTGGAAGTTCGGTTGGAACATCCTTCATGCTGTGTACAGCTATATCAATCTCACCTCTAAGCATTGCCTCTTCAATTTCCTTTACAAAGAGACCTTTACCACCAACCTTAGCAAGGGGTACATCCAGAATTTTATCACCGGTTGTCTTAATCTTTCTTAATTTGATCACTATTTCTGGAAAGTGTTTATTGATCTCTGCTTTTACCCATTCTGCCTGCCAAAGTGCCAGTTTGCTACCCCGCGTACCTATTACAATCTCTTTCTTTTCAGTCATGCTATATCTCCTGTGTTATTTCCAGAGTTGTGTTCTTCAAGCCCATACAGGGTCTTTATTGTTGCAATCAGTATGTCCCGATCTTCTCTATCCTCTTTTAGTGCTACTGTGGGTGGATGTATAAGTTTATTTACCACTGCATTTATTGCAGTTTGAATTATATTTCTGTCCTTTTCACTGAGGTCAGGTAGCCGGTTAAAAAGCCTTTCAAGCTCACTTTTCTTTATCTGTTCAGCCTTGTTTCGAAGGGCTATAATTGTTGGAACAGCGTCAAGGGAGTTTTGCCATTTCAGGAATTTCTCGACCTCTTCAGCAACTATAGCCTCTGCCTTTTCGGCTTCTCTTTTTCTCTCAAGCATATTTGCATCCACTACACCCTGTAAGGCGTCAACATCGTACAGGTAAACATTGTCTATGTCGTTTATAGCAGATAGCAGGATCTATATTTCTGGGTACCGATATATCTATGATGAAGACCGAGCGGTTTTTCCTCTTTTTCATAATCTTTTGCATATCCTCTTTATAAAGAATATAAGTTGGGGCTCCTGTTGAACAAATTATTATGTCAGTGTTTATAAGCTCTTCTTTAAAGTCATCAAACCTTATAGCTCTACCACAGAATTCCCTTGCAAGTTCAAGTCCTCTTTCGAAAGTCCTGTTTGCAACAGTTACATCCCTTACGCCATTGTTTATCAGGTGTCTGACGGCAAGTTCGGCCATCTCACCAGCACCAAGAAGCATAAAGGTCTTTTCGCTCAGGTCTGAAAATATCTTTTTAGCAAGTTCTACTGCCGCATAACTAATAGAGACAGCATTTTCAGCGATTCTCGTTTCTGTTCTGACTCGTTTAGCAACAGAAATAGCTTTTTTCAGTAATTTATTAAGTAAAACACCTGTGGCCTTTCTTGAAAGGGCAAATTCAAAGGCATCTTTAACCTGACCCAGTATCTGAGGTTCTCCGACCACCATGGAGTCAAGACTTGATGCCACTCTGAATATATGCTTTATTGCCTCGGCGTCAGCGTGAAAATAAAGAGAGCCTTCCAGTAAATCATATGGAATTGAATGAAACCTGGATAAAAACTCTTTTATCTCTTTCTTGGCCAGTTCAATATCCTTAACCTGAGTGTAGAGTTCGACCCTGTTACAGGTAGATATGATTATACCCTCATTTACATTATCTAATTGAAGAAGTTCTTTAAGGCCATTCTCAAGTTTAGGCCCATCAAAGGCCAGTTTTTCTCTAACCTCTACTGGTGCAGTCTTGTGGTTCAGTCCTGTAACGAGAATTCTCATTGCACAAATCTATGGAATCCTTTAAGTAGTAGATTTACTCCAAAGAAAGTAAAAAGTACGACGGCAAATCCTATAATTGATAAAATTGCTGCCTTTTTTCCTTTCCAGCCAATCCGCAGTCGAGCGTGGAGTACAAACACATATATAAACCAGGTTATTAAAGACCAGACCTCTTTAGGGTCCCATCGCCAGTAACTTCCAAGGGTACTTTCAGCCCAAATAGCACCTGTGATTATAGCAAGAGTAAGAAGTGGAAACCCGAGGGTAATTAACTTGTAGTTGATTTCATCAAGTAATTGTAGATTTGGAAGCCGATGAAAGAGATTGCCTAATCTTTTAGTCTTGAGAAAATGTTCCTGTACTAAATACATAAAACCTATTACAGCAGCCAGTGCAAATGCAGCATCACCTAAAAAAGCTAATACAGTATGCACCGCAAGCCACGAACTCTGTAATAGTGGACTTAAAGGTTTTATTTCTCTTGGTAGTATGGACGATGAAAGCATCAGTATAAAGACGAGAGGCATAATGAAAGAACCAAGTAGGCCAATTTTATAACGGTATTCAATGTAGAAAAACAAAAGGACTATACACCAGGAAAAGAATGATGAGGCTTCGTGCATGTTGGTTGTGGGTAAGTGTCCAGAAATG
>JAADIE010000045.1 GCA_013151495.1 Nitrospirota bacterium
GTTGAGAAGAAGATTCCAGAAATACTCTCGCAGGTAAAGCTTGCAGAAAGGGTTATTGATGAATATTTCAAGGTAGCCTCAGAGATTGACACAGGTGTATTGCCAGAAGGGGTGAGGGTTGAAAATCTTTTTATAGCATCTGATGGAATACTGTATGTGGATTTCAACAGGGCCCTGGAGCGTAACTTCAAAGGAGATATTGTTGATGAGTATGTGTTAATAAAGAGCTTTTATGAGACCATCATCAGCAATGTGGATGTACAGGATGTGGTAATACTAATAGATCACAAGGAAGTTGAGACCATAGGAGGGCATTTCCTGATTAATCAGCCCCTTAAGGAACTGTTTTCTTCAGAACAGATGTTGATTGAGGAGACAGTGCAACAGTAATGAGCAGAAAAACCGAAGATGGAGCCATCGGTATTTTTGATTCTGGTATTGGTGGTCTAACTGTAATGAGAGAGATAATGAGAATACTACCCCAGGAGAACCTCATATATCTTGGAGATACAGCAAGGGTTCCTTATGGCATTAGATCAAGGGAGACTGTACAACGATATGCCGTTGAGAATGCTACATTTTTGCTCAGCCAGAACATAAAACTCATAGTGGTTGCCTGCAACACTGTTTCAGCTGTTGGAATAGATGCCATAAGGGAGATTACTGATGTACCAGTAATTGGTGTGTTGAAGCCAGGTGCTCGGGCTGCGGTTAAGAATACGGTTAAAAAAAGGGTGGGGGTAATAGGTACCGAGGCCACCATTCAAAGCAGTGCCTATCAGAAAGAAATAAAGTCACTTAAAAACGATATAGATGTTCTCACAAAGGCATGTCCGCTTTTTGTGCCTCTGGTGGAAGAGGGCTGGCTTGAGGGTGATATAGTTGAAGCGATAATCAGTACCTATCTTAGCGAACTTAAAGAAAGTGGCATAGATACCCTTGTGCTTGGTTGCACCCATTATCCGCTGCTTAAAAAGTCCATTCAGCGTGTAATGGGTAACGAGGTCAGGTTGATAGATTCTGCAGTTGAGACAGCAAGGGCAGTCAGGGAATTGCTTCATGAAAAGGGATTAATAAGCTCATCGGATAAACAAGGCTACAGGGCCTTTTATGTAACAGACTCACCAGATAGGTTCAGAAACATAGGAGAGAGATTCCTCGGCTGTCAAATACAGGAGATTAAGAAAATCCAGATACCATACAGGATAAACTAAAATGATGAACAGGAGGTAGGGCATGCGTAAGGATGGAAGAAAAAATGACCAGTTACGACCAATAAAGGTAACCAGGAACTTTATAAAGCATCCAGAAGGTTCTGTACTAATAGAGTTTGGTGATACCAAGGTAATATGTAATGCCTCTATAGAAGAAAAGGTTCCACCTTTTTTAAAGGATACCGGGCAGGGCTGGATAACTGCCGAATACAGCATGTTGCCTCGTGCAACGGCCTCAAGAAGCATAAGGGAGTCTTCAACAGGTAAAATAGGCGGCCGTACCCAGGAGATTCAAAGGCTTATAGGAAGGAGCCTGAGGGCGGTTGTTGATTTAAATGTGCTTGGTGAGCGTACTATATGGATTGATTGTGATGTTATTCAGGCCGATGGAGGTACACGCACGGCATCAATTACGGGCGGATTCATTGCCCTTGCAGATGCTCTGCATTATGGAGTGAAAAATGGTATCCTCGAACGAAACCCTTTGAAGGGGTACTTAGCGGCCGTTAGTGTAGGCGTGGTTGATGGAGAGGCCATGCTTGATCTTTGCTATGAGGAAGATTTCAAAGCCGAGGTTGATATGAATGTAGTAATGACAGACGATGGAAGATTCGTTGAAATACAGGGTACTGCCGAGGGTGAGCCGTTCAAGAAAGAGGTATTTGATGAGCTTCTGAAACTGGCAGAAAAGGGGATTTCTGAAATCATAAAGATACAGAAGGAGATCCTGAATGAAGATATTATTAGCTACTAAAAACAGAGGAAAGATACGGGAGTTGAACAGGCTCTTTGCCGATGTAGAGATAGAATTTGTCGGAGTAGATGTAGTTGAAAACCCCCCTGATGTGGTAGAAGATGGAAAAACATATCATGAAAACGCCCTGAAGAAGGCCATGACCTATCACAACCTGAGTGGTTTGCCTACTCTGGCTGAGGATTCAGGCCTTGAGGTTGAGGCCCTTGAGGGTGCCCCTGGTATTTATTCATCTCGCTATGCTGGAGAGAAAGCAACAGATGCTGAAAACATCAAAAAACTACTAAAGGCCTTAGAAAATGTGCCTGATGAGCACAGGCAGGCAAGATTTGTGGCTGTCCTATGTCTGGTGCTTGATGGAAAGCCCTATTTCTTTGAGGGTGAGGTAAAGGGAAAAATCCTCAAAGAGCCCGAAGGTACATCAGGATTTGGTTACGACCCGGTTTTCTGCCCTCAGGGCTTTGAACATAGCTTTGCAGTACTTGGAGAGGAGGTAAAGAACAGGATCAGTCATCGAGCAAGGGCCATAGAGAGGTTAAAGGAGTTTCTTGAAAAACGACTCGGTAAACAGTGAGCAAATTTAAGGAGTTCTTCAAAGATTTAATACCTACTAAGCTATCTTTCAGAATAAAGATAGGCACCCATACTGCACTGATTGGCATGGCAGTGTTAATCGGTGTATTAAGTGGTGGTGCCAATATGCTGTTCAGAACCACCCTTGAATTCTGTAAAGAGATGATCCTTCACAATGGCTTCAAAATCCTTGAGATAGACAGGGGTGGTTTCAACAGGGTGTTTATCCCACTTATTCCAGCTGTGGGTGCATTGCTACTTATTCCTCTGTCGTACAGGTTTCCTGGAGAGGTAAATGGTTATGGTTTCCCATCCTTCCTTGAAAAGGTAAACCTCAAGGATGGCATCTTTAAATTCAGGACTATCGTTTTAAAAATAATTGCCCCGAGTCTGACTATTGGTTCGGGTGGATCAGCAGGAGTCGAGGGCCCTATTGCCCAGATAGGTGGTAGCATTGGATCGCTTATCGGACAGCTCTTTCGGGTATCCGGTAATAGAATGAAGCTGTTGATTGCTGCTGGTGCTGCAGGCGGTATAGCTGCCACCTTTAATGCACCCATTGCAGGGGTGATGTTTGCCACAGAGATAGTCTTGCTTGGTAACTTTGAGCTGACCTCATTTGGTGTGATTGTTATCTCTGCTGGTATGGCAACAGCAGTATCCAGAATCTACTATGGCTCTAATCCAGCCTTTCTGGTGCCCCAATATGATATACAGGGAATCTATGAAACACCCTTTTATCTATTTCTTGGACTCTTTGTAGGCTATGTGGCTGTTTTTTACATCAAGATCTTTTACTGGGTTAAAGACTGGTTCCAGTCTTTAAGGCTCAGTCCTTATTTAAAACCAGTGCTTGGTGCATTAATTATAGGTTGTATTGGTATTTTTTTTCCCCAGATACTCAGTGATGGTTACGAGTATATAGAGGAGGCTTTTCATGGCAACATGGTCTTTTCATTAATGTTTGTGCTTATATTTTTAAAAATTTTTGCAACCTCTATCACCCTTGGCTCTGGTGGTGCTGGTGGAGTCTTTGCACCTGCGCTGTTTATTGGGGCCATGACAGGTGGCGCTTTTGGAGCCTTTGTCCATAAGTTATTTCCAACAATTACCTCCTCACCAGGGGCCTATGCAATGGTTGGGGTTGGTGCCTTTCTGTCAGCTGTTACCCATGCGCCCCTTACAGGTATGTTTTTGCTTTTAGAGATGACCGGAAATTACCGGATAATCGTACCCATCATGTTTGCTACCACTATTGGAATCTTTGTTGCCCAGAGGCTTTTTAAAGACTCTATTGATACTTATGAACTTTCAAGAAAAGGAATCGATATGCATGCAGGCCGGGAGGCCACAATCCTGAGCACCATTATGGTCAGGGATGTTATGAAGAGAGATTTTATTACAGTACGAGACAAAGTGAATCTGAAGGAATTTCTCGACCTGATAATAAATGGAGGTGGTGGATTTTATTATCCGGTGGTGGACTCGAAGGGTGAGATGGTAGGGATAATTTCAATGCAGGATGTGAGAAAGGTGCTCTTCGAGGAACGAATAAAGGAGATTGTTACAGTAGGCGAGCTTGCCACAGAGGATGTGCTTACCCTGTACCCTGACGACAACTTGATGACTGCATTAAGGTATTTTGCAGATATGGATATCGAGGAGATACCGGTGGTCTCGAGAGAAAATCCCAAGAAAGTGATCGGCATGCTGCGAAGGGGCGATGTAATAGCTGTTTACAACAGAGAGGTATTAAGAAGACACTCGGTATAAGGAGGGTTGATATGAAAATGGATATTAACAGGGTGGTTCAGATAAGAGGTGGCTCGGTTACTTTTTTTGGCATTGGAGCCATTGATAAGTTTCCAGAAATACTGGACATTTACAAGGGCAGAGGCCTGTCAAGAGCAGCCATTATAACAGGCAGAAACTCTTACAGGATTAGCGGTGCCTGGGAAAAGATAGAAGATGTTTTATCTCAAAAAAAGATTGAATACATCCATTACGATGGTATCAGGGCAAATCCATCGGTAGATCAGATTGATGAGGCAGTAAAGAGAGTTTCTGACTTTAAACCACAGTTTGTAATTGGTATTGGTGGTGGTAGCGTACTTGATGCATCAAAGATAGTGGCTGCCCTGCTCAGAAATACAGGAAAAGAGGCAAGGGATATTTATGTAAAAGACTTTGTACCTCAGGAGGCCCTTCCTGTAGTGGCAATCAACCTCACCCATGGAACCGGTTCGGAGATCGATCGTTATGCTGTGGCAACTGTACCAGAACTAAAGGACAAATCAGGTGCTGCTGCAGAATGCCTTTACCCTGAGTATGCAATTGATGACCCTACATTAATGTTAACCCTTCCTGAAAAACAGCTCATCTATACCAGTCTTGACGCGGTAAATCACCTTGTAGAGGCTGCTACAACGACCCTATCATCCCCCTATACAGTGATGCTTGCCCGGGAGGGTATTGACATAATAGCAAAATGGCTATCTGTTGCTTTGAAGGATCCATCAGATCTTGAGGCCAGGTACTGGCTGCTTTATGCCTCGGTGCTTGGTGGTATTGCAATTGATTGTGCAGTGGTTCATATAACCCATCCCCTTGAACACACCCTTAGTGCTGTTAAGCCAGAGCTTGAGCACGGCCTTGGCCTTAGCATACTTCTACCATCAGTGCTGAAGGCAATCTACGATGTTCAGAAAGATGTGCTGGACCTTATCTTAGATCCTGTTACCAGGGGCAAAAGGGGTGCCCTTGAGGTTGCCCGGCAGGTGGAGCAATGGATTTTTAGCTTTGGTGTAAAGGAAAAACTCCAGGATGTAGGTTTCAGTAATGACGACATCCAGGATCTTGTTAAATACACCATGGAGGCCCAGGCCGGTGGCGGCTCGCTATCTCTTGCGCCTTTAGAGGTGACAGAGGAGCTGGTCAGACAAATCTATGAGGAATCGTTAAACCCTCTCTCTGTTTAATTAAAATAGATCAAGCTATTGAAAAAATAAAAAAGCCCGGAGGAATCTCTATCCTCCGGGCAAAGTACAGTGGGGTAAATCAGGAAATACGTTCCTTTACCAGGACATCCACAACGGAAGGGTCTGCAAGTGTTGTGGTATCCCCGAGGTCCTCTATATCTCCACGGGCTATCTTGCGGAGTATTCTTCTCATGATCTTACCAGAACGGGTCTTTGGAAGTCCCGGTGCAAACTGGAGTTTATCGGGTTTGGCAATTGGGCCAATTGTTTCACGCACATGCTGTATAAGCTCCTTTTTAAGCTCATCATTTCCTGTAAAGCCGTCCTTTAAGACCACATAAGCGTATATACCTTCACCCTTAACATCGTGCGGATAGCCTACTACTGCGGCCTCTGCAACAGCCTCGTGGCTTACCAGTGCAGACTCAACCTCAGCGGTTCCAATGCGGTGGCCAGATACATTAAGGACATCATCTATACGGCCCATCAGCCAGAAGTCGCCATCTTCATCAACCCTGGCGCCATCGCCAGTAAAGTATTTGCCTTTAAAGCGGCTGAAATAAATCTCCTTGACCCTCTTATTTTCAGGGTCTCCGTAGGTGCCTCGAATCATCCCTGGCCAGGGCTTTTCTATAACCAGATAGCCGCCTTCGTTAACATCTGCAGGTGTACCGTCTTCTTTTAAGACTCTTGGCACAACGCCTGGAAATGGTCGACATGCAGAGCCTGGTTTCAGGGTCATGGCACCCGGTAGTGGTGTAATCAGTATTCCGCCTGTTTCGGTCTGCCACCAGGTATCAACAATCGGGAGTTTGCCCTTACCTACATGGGTGTGATACCAGATCCAGGCCTCTGGATTTATAGGTTCACCAACTGTACCAAGGAGTTTTAATGAGCTGAGGTCATATTTTTCGACCCACTGCTCACCCTCACGCATAAGGGCCCTGATAACGGTTGGTGCAGTGTAGAGCTGATTGACCTGGTGTTTGTCAACTATCTCCCAGAATCTGCCCGGATGTGGATAGGTTGGAATGCCCTCGAACATCAATGATGTGGCGCCTGCTGAAAGAGGTCCATAAACAATATAGCTATGGCCAGTAATCCAGCCAATATCTGCAGTACAGAAATAGATATCCTCATCGTGGTAGTCGAATATCCACTTAAAGGTCAAGTTTGTGTAAAGGAGATAACCACCGGTTGTATGCAGAACACCTTTGGGTTTGCCAGTTGACCCGGAGGTATAGAGGATAAATAGTGGGTCTTCGGCATCCATCTCCTCTGGCTTACAGTAGATATCAATGTCTTCTGCATTGATTTCCTCGTGCCACCAGTGATCTCTTGAAGAGTCAAAGTTAATGTCTCTACCAGATCTTTTGACAACTATCACCTTCTCTACTGTAGGACATTCTGCAATTGCCTCATCACAATTTGCTTTCAGAGGTACAAATTTTCCACCTCTGATACCTTCGTCAGCAGTAATAACCATCTTTGCACCACAGTCGTTTATCCTGTCGCGAAGAGACTGGGCTGAAAATCCACCAAACACAACACTATGAATAGCACCAATCCTTGCACATGCAAGCATGGCAATGGGGAGCTCAGGGATCATAGGCAGATAAATCGTAACCCTGTCGCCTTTACCAACGCCATGTTTTTTTAGTACATTGGCAAACCTGTTTACCTCGTAATAAAGCTGTTGGTAAGTGTATGTCTTATAGTTACCATCGTCAGATTCCCATATGATTGCAGCCTTTGTGCGGTTGGTGGAGTCCAGATGCCTGTCAAGACAGTTGTAAGAGGCATTGAGTTTGCCACCCTGGAACCATTTGATATAGGGTTTCTCAAAATCGTACTCCAGAACCTTGTCCCATTTCTTAAACCATGTAATATTCTTTTCGGCCATCTCCGCCCAGAAACCCTCTGGATCTTCAACTGAACGGCGATAGATCTCTTCGTATTCAGCCATACTTTTAATATGGGCCTTTTTCGAAAACTCTGGTGGCGGTGGAAAGACCCTTTGTTCCTCCATTAATACAGAGATTCCTTTTTCTGACATATGAAGACCTCCTTTTTCTTTTTTTAGGCCATAGATGGCCTTTGTTATTATATACCCAGTTACCTTTTAATAGAAGAGGATTATTTTATTTTTGTGATTTTAAAGCAAAAAATATGCCATGGAAGAGATTTTTTCTTAAAAGGATGGTTCAATAACAAAGTGTTACATTTTTTAGGTAGCTGTGAATATAATTTATTAAAAAATAAGAGATATTTTTTTCTTCGGCCAGATAACCGTTACATATTGTGACCATAAAATAAAACAAAAAGTAACGTCAGGTGGGAAATTTTTTCCGGATTCATATGATTTAAATCATGTGAAATTCTGACATCTGATGTTATAATTAAATATGAGTAACTTCAAGGAGTCCTGTCCGGGAAGTAGAGAGATAAGAAATCCCTATCCAGAGGAAATAACCTGTGTGTTTTGTGGTAGTTCTGTTGAGATCTGGTCTGATGAGGTAGAAACTCAATGTCCTAACTGTAGCAATATGATTTCCAGAGATATGAAGCCCTCCTCCTGCATTCAGCGGTGTCCTGCTGCAAGGGAATGCATTGGGAAGGAAAAATACGAAAAAATTATGAAGCATATCAAGGAATAATGTTGTAAAATATCCTTGATGAAAAACAGGTCTGTTTACGATCCCCAGGCCCTCAAAGAACTGGTTAGAGAGAGGGACACCCTTAAAAGACTTCAGACCTTCCCTTATAGTGAAACCCTTGCCTCAGTGATGATAACCGATGTCTATAAGTGCAATGAAAACGAACTCGTTTTTAATATTGTGCGCGAGATGGCCAGACGAAAGATATCTTCTGTGGTTGTGGTTGATGACAATGACAGCCTGAAAGGAATAATTACGGAAAGGGATATCCTTACCAAGGTAGTTGCCAGGGGGTGTAAAGACATTCAATGGCTCAGAGCTACCAGCATTATGACTCCAGAACCAATTACCATGCATCCAGACGATACGATATACAACGCCCTGTCTGTACTAAACAGGGCAGGGATCAAGCATTTACCCGTTACTGATAAAGAAAAGATAGTTGGTATCGTTACATTGAGGCAGCTTTTAAACCTAAGACACCCGGAGCCAATGAGCCTCATAATGGACATTTACAGGGCCAGTACGCCAGAGGAGCTAAGACAGATCAGAGACCGAATTCCCTTTATTGCTGCCCAGAAGCTCTCTATTGGAATTGGTGCAAATGATATAGTTGCAATGATCTCCATGATTAATAGTGATATTCACAGAAGAATCTTTGAACTGGTTATTCAGGAGTATGGGGAATCTCCAGCCGATTTATGTGTCTTTGTTTCTGGCAGTCATGGTCGCATGGAAAATCTTCTTACTCCTGATCAGGATCATGCAATGGTATTGGAGAGTGAAGAGCTTTATTACGATAATCTGAATTATTATATGGAAATCACGAAGGCCTTCTCAGATTGGCTTAATATTGCAGGGTTTGATTACTGTCCTGGATATGTGATGTCGGTTAACCCTATCTGGCGTAAACCTCTTGCAGAATGGAAGAGTCAGCTTTGGTACTGGTTTAATAGGCAGGTTGGTGAGCTTGGCAGGTATATAACGATTCTATTCGATTCCAGATTTCTTCCCGGAGAAAAAGGGCTTTTTAATGAATTTATGACCTTTGCCTACGAGATGCTCAAAAGCCACAGAGAAACTCTAAGGGTTTTACATGAGGAGGAGAGCTCCCATAAAGCCCCTATTGGTTTTCTTGGTAGATTTATTACTGAAAAAGAGGGCAAACACAAAGGGCAGATAGACATAAAGAGAAGTGGCCTGATCTTTGTGGTTGAAGGGATAAGGATCCTTGCCCTTATGCATGATATACGAGAGACATCCACAATTAAACGGATTGAAAGACTCGTTGACTCTGGATATATTCACAAGGATGATGGTGTCTTTTT
>JAADIE010000029.1 GCA_013151495.1 Nitrospirota bacterium
CGGCTTCTGTTGAAGATGCTTTAGAGATATTGAGAAGGGCAAAACAGATAAGGACTGAAATATATACGGTGTTAGGTAATGTGCATGCCACCTTTTGCTACGAGGAGCTGTTGCAAAAGAATAATGATTTCCTTGACTTTATTGTAAGAGGTGAGGGAGAGGAAACGGTTGTTGACTTAGTTAACTGTATTAGAGATGGTGGTGATTTATACAAGGTCCGTTCGATTGCATTCTGGGAAAATAATTCAGTTATCTCGACAGATCCCAGGCCTTTTATAGCAGACCTTGATAACCTGCCTACAGCCTGGGACCTGATAGACTGGCAGATTTATACCTATAAACCTGTTAAAGACTCAACACTTGCTATAGTCAGCTCATCCAGAGGGTGCAATCAGGCATGTAGCTTTTGTTCACAGCAGAGATTCTGGGCACGGAAATGGAGGGCAAGAAGCCCTGAGAACTTTGTAAAAGAACTTGAATACCTTAGAGACCATTATGGGGTTAGTGTTGTAATGCTATCGGACGAAACTCCAACACTTTCCAGAAGTAGATGGGAGAGAATCCTGGATCTACTAATAGAACATGATGTTGGTATTAAGATTTTAATGGAGACAAGAGTGGATGATATTATTAGAGATGAAGACATAATGTGGAAGTATTATAAAGCAGGGGTTGATCATATTTATGTTGGGGTTGAAGCAACATCACAGGAGACTCTCGATATGTTTAATAAAAACATAAAAGTGGAACAATCTAAAAGGGCACTTGATATCATCAATGAATACGATATAGTCTCGGAAACATCTTTTGTTCTTGGAATGCCAGACGATACCCCTGAAAAGATAAGGGCTACTGTTGAACTGGCAAAATACTACAACCCTGATCTTGCGTTCTTTCTTGCCATTGCTCCATGGCCTTACTCACAGATTTATTCTCAGCTCAAGGACTACATAGCTGTTCATGATTACAGAAAGTATAATTTAGTGGAACCAGTGGTGAAACCTGTAAATATGACAATTGAGGAGGTGGCTTATGAGCTTGGCAAGGCATCAAAAGACTTTTACATGTATAAAGCCATGAACCTTGATAAAATGACATCCAAAAAAAGGGATTTTATGATTAATGTTATGAAGATAATAGCGACAAGTTCATATCTCGCTGAGGTTATGAAAGGTGAAATGCCTGAGATGATGAAGAAAATGATCTCTATATTGAAGTAGTGTTTTGTTTACTCAAAAAGCTTCAGATACTCACCATAGCCTTCTTCTTTAAGTCGTTCTTTGGGAATAAACCTGAGCGAAGCAGAGTTAATACAGTATCGTAACCCCGTTGGAGGAGGGCCATCATTGAATACATGACCGAGGTGAGAGTCGGCATAACGGCTTCGTACCTCGGTACGAACCATGAAAAAGCTGACATCCTTTCTTTCGACAATATTCTCAGGTTCAAGAGGCTTTGAAAAGCTTGGCCAGCCAGTGCCTGAGTCGAACTTATCTTTTGAACTGAAAAGCGGCTCTCCAGAGACCACATCTACATATATGCCCTCTTCCTTGTTGTTCCAGTACTCATTTGAAAAGGCTGGCTCTGTTGCATTTTCCTGAGTAACCCTGTATTGCATTGGGGTAAGGATCTTTTTGAGCTCTTCCTTAGGTGGTTTTTTGAAGTTCATCCAGAATTTTTTCTCCTTTTTTGTGTCGATCTTTTTATTTCCCCAGTATTTTTTTAGAAAACCATCTCGTCCGGAGGCGTATCTATAAAATTTGTATTTTACCGGATTTTTCTTGTAGTAATCCTGATGGTATTGTTCGGCTGGGTAGAACGGACCTGCAGGTCTTATTTCTGTTACGATGGGTTTGTCGAAAATACCAGATGCCTCAAGGGCCTTTTTCGACTCCTCGGCCAGTTTTTTCTGCACTTCATCATGATAAAAGATTGCTGTTTTGTAATTTGGCCCTCTGTCTGCAAACTGCCCACCTGGGTCTGTGGGGTCGATCTGTTGCCAGAAGATATCAAGCAGCCTTTTATAGGAAATCCTCTCCGGATCATAAAGTATCTGGACTGCCTCCACATGACCAGTCTTACCGGATGATACATCTTTGTAGGTTGGGTTCTTCTCCTTTCCACCCGTATAACCTGCTATCACATCCACAACACCATCCAGGCCTTCAAAGGCCGGTTCCATGCACCAGAAACAACCACCTGCAAAGGTGGCCTTTTTGAGTTCCGGTTTGTTTATTTCCTGCCTACCTTCCATGGCTGAAAAGGCCAGAAGTAAAATCAGGGGTACTGTAAATAGTATCCACCTCATTCATGCTCCTTTCTGTCATATTTATTATAACAAATAAATTAATAAAAAATTATAAAAACTACTTTGATTGACCTTTTCTGGCCAAAACTGATAAAGTAGTAATACTGGCTCTAATCCGTTTAAGCAAAATTAAAAGAGTGGCATTATTCCACTCTTTTAATTTTTAGAGACATATAATGAACAAAGAGGAGTTAAAGAAAAAGGTGATGGAGCTTGCAAAGGAGGCTGCAGACATTGCCGGTGTTTGGGTTGATGATGTAGAGATACTGGGGCATGCTGGCAGCCTTACTGTGAGGGTAATTATTGACTCTGAAAAGGGCATAACCATTGACGATTGCGAAAGGGTCAGTCGGCAGCTTGATGCACTGCTTGATATAGAGGACCCTATTGAGGGATCCTATAACCTGGAGGTTTCTTCTCCGGGATTAGATAGACCTTTAAGAAGAATAGAGGATTTCGAACGGTTTAAAGGCAGGCTTGCCCGTGTAATAACCAGTGAGCGTATAGATGAGCAGACATTTTTTATAGGAAGGATCGAAGCTGTGGAAGACGGCAATGTGATAGTTCTGAAACAAAGCAAAAAGACTTTAAAAATACCTTACAGTTTAATAACCAAAGCAAGGCTTGAGATAGAGATATAGGATATGAACAAGGAGTTCAAGTTTTACATCGAACAGATTTGCAGGGAAAAGGGCCTTTCCAAGGAAAAGGTAATAAAGGCCATAGAGGTGGCTTTGCTTAGTGCTGCCAAGAAGAAATTTGGTGCCAAAAAGAATGTAAGCCTGCAGATAGACCCTGAGACATGCGAGATCTTTATCTCAGCCAGAAAGCGGATTGTTGAAGAGGTGACAAATCCAAAAGAGGAGATCTCTATTGAAGAGGCTGAAAAGATTGCACCCGATAAGAAAGTAGGAGATTATCTGGAGATACCTGTGGAGCTACAGGATTTTGGACGCATTGCAGCCCAGACAGCCAAACAGGTTATACTGCAGAAGGTCAGAGAGGCAGAGCGTGAGGCCATTTTGAATGAGTTTAAAGATAAAGTTGGCACCATAGCAACCGGAGTGGTTCAGCGAAAGGAAAAGGGTGTTTATGTGGTCAATCTTGGCAGGGCAGATGCAATACTTCCTATCAGAGAAACCTTACCAAATGAGCGTCTGAAAAGAGGTGACACCGTTAAGGCATACATTAAGGAAGTCAGGATGACCTCCAAGGGGCCTGAAATTGTGCTTACCCGTACAGCACCCGAGTTTGTTGCCGAGCTTTTTAAAATGGAGGTTCCCGAGATTGAGGATGGCATTGTGGAGATTACCAAGATTGTACGTGAACCAGGCGAAAGAACCAAGCTCACTGTGATTACTAAAGACCCGAGTATCGATCCGGTGGGTGCCTGTGTGGGAATGAAGGGTACCAGGGTACAGGGGATTGTAAGGGAGTTAAGAGGTGAAAGAATAGATATTATCCCCTACAGTGACGACCCGAGGGTATTCATAGCCAGGGCATTGACTCCGGCCGTGGTTGATCGTATAGGTATAAATGAAGAGGATAAAACCGCAATGGCAGTTGTTAATGATCAGCAGCTTTCAATTGCCATAGGCAAGAGAGGGCAGAATGTTAAGCTTGCAATGAAGCTAACTGGCTGGGATATTGATATAATCAGCGAATCCGAGTATGCAAAAATAAAAGAGGAAGAGACAGAAACGCAATTTGAGGATGACGAAAACGCAGAGTGAGCAGACCTCTTCATGAGTATTCAGTCCAGTATGTAAAGGGGATTGGTCCTCAAAGAGCTAAACTCCTTGCCCGCCTTGGTATTAAAACTGTATATGATGCCCTGTATTACCTGCCTATCCGTTACGAAGACAGAAGGGTGCAGAAAAAGATAGCTGAGCTTCGTTACGATACCTTCCAGTCTGTTTTTGGAAAAGTTGTTTCTGCCGAGCTAATAGAGACCCCCAGAGGAAAGATGAAGATCTTTGAGCTTGTTGTTAGTGATGGTACCGGAGTGGTTACTGCCAAGTGGTTTAATCAGCCTTATATGAAAAGGATGTTTAAAAAGGGAGACGAGGTGTTCCTAAGTGGTGTGGTAAAAAGGAACCGCTACTGGGGTGTAGGTTTTGAGATAGTTAATCCGGATTATGAGATAGCTTCTGAGGACAATGATATTGAAAATATTCACTCCCACAGGATAGTACCTGTATATCGTTGTACAGCTGGCCTTACTGCCAGAAGCATGAGAAAGATAATGTATCAGATTATTCAGTTTGCCCTTCCCGAGATAAAGGACTATATGCCCGAGGAGATAATAAAAAGACACAGACTTCCAGCCCTTTATGAGGCAATTCAGAATGTTCATTTCCCGGATGGAGATATACCACTTGATGATCTTAATGAGCGCAGGAGCATCTATCATCGAAGGCTTGCCTTTGACGAGTTGTTTTTGCTTCAGTGTGGTCTTGCTGTAATGAAAAAGGGTGTACAACAGGCAAGGGGTATCCAGTTCAAGACAGAGGGGCAGCTCTGGGATGCTGTACTGAAGAGACTCTCCTTTGAACTTACAGGAGCCCAGAAACGGGTGATAGAAGAGATATACAGTGATATGGAAAAACCGGTTCCAATGAACAGGTTGATTCAGGGTGATGTGGGCTCTGGTAAGACCATAGTTGCCCTGTCTGCAATGCTCAAGGCTGTAGAGGCTGGATATCAGGCTGCCCTGATGGCGCCAACAGAGATCCTGGCAGAGCAGCACTACTACAACATCAAAAACCTTTTAGATGGAACCGATGTGAGCATTGAGCTTCTTACAGGCAGCAAAAGAGACAGAAGGACCGATGAGATTGCCTCTGGAAAGGTAGACATTGTAATAGGCACCCACGCCCTGATCCAGGAGGCTGTTGAATTCAAGGCCCTTGGGCTTGTGGTTATTGATGAACAGCACCGCTTTGGTGTAATGCAAAGGGCAATGTTAAGAAGAAAGGGTTTCAATCCTGATGTACTTGTTATGACCGCAACGCCAATTCCACGCACTCTTTCACTAACGCTTTATGGAGACCTGGACTACTCGGTTATTGATGAGTTGCCACCTGATAGAAGACCGGTTATCACAAAGGTTTACAGACACGACCAGAAGGCACTTTTGATAAAGTTCCTTAAAGGAGAACTCAAAAAGGGACGACAGGCCTATGTGGTTTTTCCCTTGATTGAGGAGTCTGAGAAGCTTTCCCTGAAGGCAGCAGTTACAGGAAGGGATGAGCTTCAGTTGCTTTTGCCTGAGTTCAGGGTAGGGCTGATACACGGAAGGATGAAACAGCAGGAGAAAGAACAGATTATGAGAGATTTCAAAACTGGTAAAATAGATGTACTTGTAAGCACCACGGTGATAGAGGTTGGTGTGGATGTTCCAAATGCCACTGTGATGGTTGTATTCCATGCGGAGAGGTTTGGTCTATCACAGCTTCATCAGCTAAGGGGCAGGGTTGGAAGAGGCAAACACCAGTCATACTGTATGCTTTTAGCCGAGAACAGACTTACAGAGGAGGCAAGAAAGAGGCTATACTGTATGGCTAAATACACCGATGGTTTCAGGATTGCAGAGGAGGATTTCAAGATACGTGGCCCTGGTGAGCTTTTCGGAACCAGACAGTCTGGAATGCCTGATCTCAGGGTTTCGGATCTTTTAAGGGATGCAAAGGTGCTGTCTGCAGCGCGGGAGGATGCCTTCAGGCTCATCGAAAAGGATCCCGAACTCAGGAAATATCCTCTCCTTAAAGGGGTGCTTGAACGGTTCTGGAAAGACAAGATAGAGATCTTTAAGACAAGCTAAAAGATGGAGGCATGATGCTTTATGTGGTAGTGTTTCTTTTTGGTCTTGTTATTGGTTCATTCCTGAATGTCTGTATCTACAGGATTCCGAGAAACCTTTCAATAGTCTTTCCCTCTTCAAAGTGTCCTAAATGTGGTGCCGAAATAAAGGCGATAGATAATATCCCTCTTTTTAGTTACATTTTGCTAAGGGGAAGATGTAGGGCCTGTAAAGAGCCTATCTCAATCAGATACCCTCTTGTAGAGCTCTTAAATGGTTTGTGTTATGTGTTGGTGTTATGGCGTTATGGGCTAAGCCCCACGGCGATTGTATTCATGGCTTATATGTCTGCGTTAATAGTAATTACCTTTGTCGATATAGATTTCCAGATAATACCAGATGTAATCACTATTCCAGGGGCCTTTATCTGCCTTGCCTTGGGGTCTTTTGTTGTAAAGGATCCTTTTTTGAGGGTAAGCATGCTTGGGTATAAATCTTCTCTGATCGGAGCTGCTCTGGGATTTGGCCTTTTTTATGCCATAGCTATATTAAGCCGTGGTGGAATGGGTGGTGGTGATATAAAGATGATGGCCATGGTTGGGGCTCTAACAGGATGGAAGGGGGTTTTGTTGACAACCTTTGCTGGTAGCCTCCTTGGCTCAGTAATAGGCATAGCATTGATGGCACTGAAGGGAAAGGGGCGTAAAACCAGGATACCCTTTGGGCCCTTTCTTGCTGCTGGTTCTGCAATATCGGTACTCTTTGGTCAGGAGATACTAAGACTATATCTTGGCTGAACCCAAAATTACCTATTGACTAATCAGTCAGCTATAAGGCAGAAGGGTATTGGCTTTTCGCTTAAACTCAGCGGACATCCCTGTCCGCTTCCGAGGCAGGCAATATACTTCACCCTCCTGGTGAAGCTATTAGATTGCCTGAAACCGTTAAAATCCTATAACCTTCTGCCTTGTTATTAGGTGGTCTTTTTATACTGGTAGTTTTAGGCTGAAAAGAATAATTTACAGAGAGGTCTTTTTATGATATAATGGTTCAAAATTGGTCTGCATGAAGCAGGCCCAAGCCCTACGAAAGGGAGGTGTACAGAGTAATGAAGATCAGGAAGGTAAGAAGACTTCAGTCAACTACCTGCAAATGCAAATCCTCTTGCTAAGTAAAGCCTAACCATTGTAAAGAAAGGGACAGTAGCGGGTTTTATACGCCATGTCCCTTTCTTTTTGTCTTTAAATTAAATACAAATATCCAAACAATTGATTCCAGAGCATTATCAAATAAAGACTTGTGATATAATAAATCAAATATTGCAAGTTAAAACACTCTAAAAGAGAAATTATGGGCAATACAATAACACAAATGACCAAGGAAGAACTTAAAGAACTGATAGAATCCATTGTTGAACAAAAGATGCTTGAATTAATAGGTGATCCTGATGAAGGGTTATCTATCAGAGAAGAGCTGTTAAAAAGATTAAAAAGACAAAAAGAGCAGGTTGCAACTGGCAAAAGAGGCAAGCCTTTAGAAGATGTGGTTAGGGAACTTGGATTAGAGTAACTCTATGTATAATGTTCAATTCCTTGATGAGGCAATTGAGGAATTAGCCCATCTCGATAAGCCTATTGCTAAACGAGTTATAAAAAAGATTAAATGGCTTGCAGAAAATATTGAAAACATTCAACCCGACGGGTTAACCGGAGACTTAGCAGGACTATATAAATTAAGAGTTGGCAGTTATAGAGTAATTTATGAGATATTAGAGACAGAACTATCCATGCAATAGGACATAGAAGTAAGATATATAAGAGATAAATTATAACAAAATTCTTTTTCGCGGACGCTTAATTGCCACTACAAAAATTAGCTTTAACATTACCTACTAAT
>JAADIE010000027.1 GCA_013151495.1 Nitrospirota bacterium
CCAGATTGGTGAGGGTTTTATCCTTTTTGATGGAATCTTTAGTAATCTTACCTCAAAACATACCGAACAGCCAGAAAACCACCAATTAACAAGATCACAAAAACTATTGTAAGAAGATTGAAGTATCTGTCAATGAAAAGCTTTACCCTCTCACCAAAGAAATAAAGCAGTGTAGAGATAATAAAGAACCTCGCACCACGACTTAGCAACGATGCCACAACAAAAACAGTAAAATCAACCCTGAAAAATCCCGCTGAAATGGTAAAGACCTTATAGGGTATTGGTGTAAAACCAGCAACGGCAACAGCCCATGCCTCATATTGTTGAAAATAGGCCCTTACATTCTCAAAGGTGCCCTGATCTATGTAATTAAAGAGGATATCTTTGGCAATTTCCCAGAAATTCAACCCTAAATAAAAGCCAAACATTCCACCAAGCACCGAACCCAGGGTACATAAAAGGGCATAGTAAAGGGACCTTCTGGGTTTAGAAATTGACAGCACCATCAACAACACATCAGGTGGCACCGGAAAAAAGGATGCCTCGGAAAAGGCAAGTAAAAACAGAGCAGGCGAGCCATAAGGTGTATATGCCCAGTGTAGAACCCATTCGTATAATCGTCGAAGTATCTTCATAAAAAAACTTGTTGAAATATTTTCAGGACAGCTGTTATTTTAACACAACTTCCTTTGTATCAACCCAGCCGGGTCTTAATTTGATTTAGCCTGTTGATTAATGGTAAAATTTTTAATACTTAAATCCGTCCAGAATCAAAAAAACCAGAAAAGAGGTGCCCATGTTACAGGATAATATCCCTTTAGGATTAACCTTTGATGATGTTTTATTACTACCAGCAAAGTCAGATGTAGTACCCAAGGATGTGGATGTCTCTACCATGCTTACCAGAAATATCAAGATGAACATCCCCATTGTATCTGCTGCAATGGATACGGTTACCGAGGCAGCCCTTGCCATTGCACTTGCCCGTGAAGGCGGTATTGGCATAATCCACAGGGCAATGCCACCTGAGAGACAGGCCCTTGAGGTAGATAAGGTAAAAAAATCAGAAAGCGGAATGATTATAGATCCGATAACCATTGGTCCTGATGAGCCGATCAGAAGGGCAACAGAGATAATGGCCCACTATAAGATATCAGGAGTTCCTGTAACAGTAAAGGGCAAACTCGTTGGCATATTGACAAACCGTGATCTGAGATTCGAGACAAATCTCGACAGGAAAGTCAAAGATGTAATGACCAGCAAAAACCTTATTACGGCAAAAGAAAATATAACCCTTGAGGAGGCCAAGGAGATACTTCACAGATACAAGATAGAAAAGCTGCCAATTGTTGACAAAAACATGATGCTAAAGGGGTTAATAACAATAAAGGATATAGAAAAACGCAAGAAATACCCCAATGCCTGTAAGGACGAAGTTGGCCGTCTTCGTGTAGGTGCAGCCATTGGTGTAGGCCCTGAGGCTATTGAAAGGGCCAAACTGCTTATTGAGGCAGGTGTGGATGTTATTGCCATCGACACTGCTCATGGACACAGTAATGCAGTAATCAATACCCTGAAAGAGCTTAAAAAGAGGTTTGATATTGATGTAATAGCCGGTAATGTAGCAACCAAGGAGGGGGCTAGGGACCTGATAGAGGCAGGGGCCGATGCGATCAAGGTTGGTATTGGCCCTGGTTCAATCTGCACGACCAGGGTGGTGGCTGGTGCTGGTGTGCCCCAGCTTACTGCAATTAAATCATGCTACTCAGTTGCTAAACGTTATAAGATACCTGTTATTGCAGATGGTGGAATCAAATTCTCAGGCGATATTACCAAGGCCATTGCTGCCGGGGCTCATTCAGTAATGATAGGCAGTCTCTTTGCAGGTACTGATGAGTCACCTGGTGAGACCATCCTTTACCAAGGTAGAAGCTACAAGGTATACCGTGGTATGGGCTCCCTTGGTGCAATGACCCAGGGTGCCAGAGACCGATATGGTCAGGAGGGGGTAGAGACATCAAAGCTTGTTCCCGAGGGTATTGAGGGCCGTGTTCCATACAAAGGCCCCCTGTCTTACAGTGTACTACAGCTTGTTGGAGGCCTGCGCTCTGGAATGGGTTATTGTGGATGCAAGACCCTTGATGAACTAAGAAGAAAGGCACGATTTATTCAGATAACAAATGCCGGCCTCAGAGAAAGTCATGTTCACGATGTAACCATCACAAAAGAGGCCCCCAACTACAGAACTGAATTTTGAGGAAGGTAACGCTTATGGATATAGAAAAGATTCTTGTTCTTGATTTTGGCTCCCAGTACACCCAGTTGATTGCACGCAGGGTAAGGGAGTGTAAGGTCTACTCAGAAATCCTGCCCTATAATGTCAGCCTTGAGAGAATAAAGGAGTTTAACCCAAAGGGAATAATTCTCTCTGGTGGACCCTCCAGTGTATATAACGAAGGTGCACCCATTCCTGACAGAGGAATCTTTGAACTGGGAGTACCTATACTTGGAATCTGTTATGGTATGCAGCTCATGGCATATATGCTTGGTGGCGAGGTTGCAAAGGCCCAGAGACATGAATATGGACGTGCAGAGATTATAATTGATGACGATACAGACCTGTTATGGGGTGTTACTGACAGGTCGGTTGTATGGATGAGCCATGCCGACAGGATAGAAAAATGTCCAAAGGGTTTTGTTCCAATTGCTCATACTGCAAACTCTCCTATAGCTGCAATGGCAGACCATGAAAGAAAGTTCTATGCCCTTCAGTTTCATCCAGAGGTAGCCCATACAGAGGATGGCAAACGGATTATACAGAACTTTGTTCACGAGATCTGTGGATGCAGGTCAGAGTGGCAGATGACCTCTTTTATACAGTGGTCGGTCCAGAAGATACGGCAGCAGGTTGGAGATGGAAAGGCCATATGTGCCCTCAGTGGTGGGGTAGACTCTTCTGTAACAGCACTTTTGATGCATAAGGCAATCGGTGATAATCTGACCTGCATATTTGTAGACAATGGGCTTCTAAGAAAGGGAGAGGCTGAAAAGGTCAGGGATACCTTTGAAAGACACTTCCATATAAAGCTGATATTTGTTGATGCTAAAGAACGTTTTCTTTCTATCCTTAAAGGTGTAACCGACCCTGAGGAAAAAAGAAAGCGTATAGGAAGGGAGTTTATCAAGGTTTTTGAAGAGGAGGCCAGGCGCCTTGAAGGGGTCGAGTTTCTTGCACAGGGTACCCTCTATCCGGATGTAATAGAGAGTGTCTCTTTTAAAGGACCCTCTGCCACCATCAAGTCCCACCATAATGTCGGTGGGTTGCCAGAGGTTATGAAGCTAAAGCTGGTGGAACCCCTGAGGGAACTATTCAAGGATGAGGTAAGAGAGATCGGTGAAGAACTTGGGCTTCCTGAGGAGATATGCTGGAGACATCCCTTTCCAGGCCCAGGCCTGGCAATCCGCTGCCTCGGTGAGGTTACTGAAGAAAAGCTCTCTATCCTCAGGGAGGCAGATGCGATTGTGCTTGAGGAGATAAAAAAGGCAGGGCTTTATCGTCAGATATGGCAGGCCTTTGCTGTGCTGCTACCGGTGCGTAGTGTTGGAGTTATGGGTGATGAACGGACCTACGATTATGCCCTTGCAGTAAGGGCTGTTACAAGCCTTGACGGGATGACTGCTGACTGGGCCAAGATACCGCCAGAGGTGCTTGGCAGGATATCAAACAGGATAATAAACGAGGTTAAGGGTATAAACAGGGTGGCCTACGACATTACTTCAAAACCACCCGGCACAATAGAGTGGGAATAACCTATTAGTTTGGTTGTGAACGGATTTGATATCAAGGATTATTTAAGAAATAAAAGAGAACTGATCGACAATTATCTCAGGGAGTACTTCTCCAGGACATTCAATCCCGAACGCCTGTACCAGGCAGTCACATACTCCTTATTTGCTGGAGGTAAAAGGCTACGTCCTATACTGGCAATTTCTGCTTTCGAGGCCTGTGGAGGCCAGGCAGAAGATGTGCTGCCCCAGGCATCTTCCATTGAGCTTATTCACACCTACTCATTGATTCATGATGATCTTCCGGCAATGGATGACGACGACCTGAGACGCGGAAAACCTACCAACCACAAGGTATTTGGCGAGGCCATGGCCATCCTGGCCGGAGATGCCCTCCTGACAGAGGCATTTTTCATGTTTACCGAGGGAGATAGATTTAAAGCAGAAAACCTTAAAGAGGCACTCAGGATACTTGCAGAGGCAGCAGGTGCAAGGGGGATGGTTGGTGGCCAGGCCGAGGATATACTTTCTGAAAATTCCGAACCAGAACCAGACAGGCTTGAGTTTATTCATAAACACAAAACCGGAGCACTGATTGCAGCCTCGGTAACCATATCACCCGTTCTTTTAGGTGTAGATACCAGAAGGAGGCAGGCACTAAATAGCTATGGCCAGAAAATAGGGCTTGCCTTTCAGATAATTGATGATATACTTGATATAATAGGAGAAGATAAAAGGCTTGGTAAAAAAACCGGAGCTGATATAGAAAAAGGTAAAATGACCTATCCTGCTTTGTATGGCTTAGAGGCATCAAGAAAAAAGGCAACTGCCCTGATAGAAGAGGCCGTTAAGGAGTTGAGCATCTTTGGCTCTTCAGCAACCCCACTTGTTGAGATTGCAAGGTACATTCTTAACAGAATGGAATAGTCGGAGGGAAATCATGTCATTGCTTGATAAAATAAACAGTCCTGAAGACCTTAAGGGTTTATCTATTGACGAGTTAGACAGTCTTTCTGATGAAATCAGAAAAAAGATCATCGAAACCGTCTCATGCACAGGAGGACATCTTGCCTCGAATCTGGGCGTAGTAGAACTAACCCTTGCTTTGCACTATGTCTTCAACTCCCCAGAAGACAGGATTATCTGGGATGTAGGGCATCAATCATATACGCACAAACTTATAACCGGCAGAAGAGATAGATTTCACACCCTCCGACAGTTCAAAGGCATCTCAGGATTTCCAAAGCCCTCTGAAAGCCCTCACGATCAGTTTGGTACCGGTCATAGTTCAACATCTATTTCAGCAGCCCTTGGAATGGCAATTGCGAGGGATCTGAAAGGCCAGGACCACCATGTGATTGCTGTTATAGGCGATGGTGCAATGACTGCAGGGCTGTCTTTTGAAGCCCTCAACAATGCAGGTCAGCTCAAAGTGCCCATGATCGTTATACTAAACGACAACGAGATGTCCATCTCCAGAAATGTTGGGGCAATCTCGAAATACCTGAATAAGATACTTACAACCGACTTTTATAAACGATTCAAAAGAGACACAAAGAACATCCTTGAGGGCATTCCACGGTTTGGCTTTAGTATGTCCAGATTTGCCCATAAACTCGAAGAAACCTTTAAGGGGTTCTTTTTGCCAGGTCAGCTATTTGAGGAGTTTGGATTCAACTACATTGGTCCGATAAATGGTCATGACCTTAAAGAACTGATCAACACCCTGGACTCTGTCAAGGACATAAGGGAACCCATACTGATTCATGTTATAACCCAGAAGGGAAGAGGGTATGAGCACTCAGAAAAGGATCCATCCTGTTTTCATGGCATTGGCCCCTTTGATACCCAGAGCGGAAAGACTGTATCAAAGGCAGATAGACCCTCTTATAGTAAGGTCTTTGGCGATACCCTCACAGGTATTGCTGAAAAGAACAAAAAGGTACTTGCCATTACAGCCGCAATGAAGGAAGGAACCGGACTTGAGGACTTTGCCAGAAGATTTCCTGAGAGGTTTTTCGATGTAGGCATTGCTGAACAGCATGCAGTAACATTTGCTGCTGGGCTGGCTAAAGAGGGGCTCAGGCCTGTGGTGGCCATTTACTCAACCTTTCTGCAGAGGGCTTACGATCAGATAGTACACGATGTTGCCCTTCAGGGCCTGCCGGTTGTATTTGCAATAGATCGTGCCGGCCTGGTGGGAGATGATGGCCCAACCCACCATGGTGTCTTTGATATAAGCTACCTCAGACACATACCCAATATGGTTGTAATGGCTCCAAAGGATAAAGAGGAGTTTGAAGAGATGCTTGAGTTCGCAATAGATCTCAACAGACCGGTGGCAATTAGATATCCAAGGGGTAGATGTGTTGAGGAATTCCCTGGTAGTTCTGCACCATTAAGCCTTGGTGAGGCAGAAATCCTGCTTGAGGGTAATGACATAGCAATTGTTGCTGTTGGCAATATGGTCTATCCTGCCTATCAGGCAGCCCTGAAACTAAAAGAAATGGGTATATCTGCCACTGTGGTAAATGCTCGTTTTATAAAGCCCCTTGACAACCATATAATAAAAACTATTGCCGAAAGGCACTACCACATACTGACGGTCGAAGAAAATGCTGTAGCCGGAGGATTTGGCTCACTGGTACTGGAAACCCTCAGCAATATGGGTATAGACGATGTAAAAGTGAGGCTTTTAGGTATTCCTGATACATTTATAGAGCATGGCTCACAGAAGACATTAAGGGACATCTTAGAGCTTGACTCGGAGGGAATACTGAAGAACTGCCTCAGACTCAAGGGCGTAGGGGATCTGAAACTGAATCGGTGAAGCTCCGTCTTGATAAAGCCCTTGTTGAAAAGGGTCTATGTAAAAGTAGAGAACGTGCAAGGGCCTTAATCATGGAAGGAAAGGTCCTTGTCAATGGCCATCCTGTAACCAAGCCTGGATCTTTTGTAAAAGAAGAAGACTCCATCGAGCTAAAGGCTGAAGACATACCCTATGTAAGCCGTGGTGGTCTTAAACTTGAAGGAGCCCTTAAGCAGTTCAATATCTCGGTAGCTGGGAAAACCTGTATGGATATAGGTGCCTCAACAGGTGGGTTTACAGACTGTCTCTTAAAGCATGGGGCCAAAAGGGTCTATGCGGTAGATGTGGGATATGGACAGCTGGACTGGAGCCTGAGAAATGATCCAAGGGTGGTGGTAATTGAACGAACAAACATAAGGCATATGGAAAGAGACAGAGTACCCGAAGAAGTTGATATTATCACTATAGATGTCTCTTTTATTTCGCTGACAAAAGTAATTCCAAAGGCCCTTGAGTTCTTAAAAGCCGATGGAGAGATAATAGCCCTTGTTAAGCCACAGTTTGAACTAACTCCTCAGGAGGTGGAAAAGGGAGGTGTTATTAAAACAGAATCTAAACGCCTGAAGGCAATTAACAAGATAAAGGACTATGCTGAGTCTATTGGTCTTTTGGTTTTAGGCATTACCGAGTCTCCAATCAAAGGCTCCAGGGGAAATGTAGAGTATTTCATTTATCTTAAAAATCCTAACTAATCTTTGTGGGTCTCGTATATGTCTCTGAATTTATTATGAATCTTCTTGAAGGCCTCAAGAACCACCGGATCAAAATGCTCGGGCATAGTTCTACCATCTCCCTTAACAATAATCTCGTAGGCCTTCTCGTGTGAAAAGGATGGTTTATAAGGTCTTTTACTTCGCAACGCATCGTACTGATCACAGAGATTCATTATTCTACCTTCAATAGGGATCTCATCCCCTTTAAGTCCATTTGGATATCCCCTACCATCGTACCTCTCGTGATGGCTTAAACATATTCTTTCTCCCATCTGCAGAAAGGGCGATTTTGATCCTTCCAGTATTCTGGCTCCAATAGTTGTATGGGATTTCATGATCTTCCATTCCTCCTGATCCAGTTTGCCTGGTTTTAATAAAATACTGTCTGGAATACCAACCTTGCCGATGTCGTGCATGGGTGCAGAATAATAAATTCTCTCAACAAACTCCCTATCAAGGCCCATCTCACTTGCTATTTCCTTTGTGTA
>JAADIE010000011.1:0-2263 GCA_013151495.1 Nitrospirota bacterium
TGTCATGCCTGATGCCTTCAAGAATAAGGTATCTACAAAATGACCTTATAGTTGATAGCATACGAGATACAGATGAACTCTCATAATCTTGATCCCTTAGATATGAAATGAAATCGACAATATCGTCCTTTTTAAAGTCTTCTATTCCTCTTTTTCTGCCGGACAGAAACGAAAGAAACTTTCTGAGATCCCTTTCATACGAGACAATTGTATTCTGGCTTCTCCCCTTTTCTACAGCCAGGTATTCAATAAATTTCCCTATGATGGTTCTATTTTCCATGTTTTGTATTCTGGACAGTCAGCCTGATATCAACTAAAAAGGGGAAGGTTTTCAACCGAAAACCTTCCCCCCTTTAAAACATCAGAATATTAAAACTGTATCACTGCTTTTTGATAATTCTTGGGGTAATAAATATCAACAACTCATTTGTTTGAGATTCCTTCTGCTCCTTCTTAAATAACCAGCCCAGCACCGGTATGTTTGCAAGCCCGGGCACACCAGACTCGGTATTGTTTGTGATAGTTTTGTATATACCACCGATAACAAGGGTTTCACCATTTTTGATTATTACATTGGTTTTTGCCTCTTTTTTATCTGTACCGGGTACACCTTCAACAGAGGGTATAGTTGGATCAAGCTCTTCTTTCATGGCTTCCACACTGAGCACTATAGAGTTGTCAGGTGTTATATGAGGCTTTACCTTTAGCTCAAGCTTTATATCTTTAAACTCTGTTGCTACCGTTCCTTCAGAGGTAAGTTTTCTAACTGGTATGCTTTTGCCCTGCGAGATTACTGCCTCTTCATTGTCAACTGTAATAATTCTGGGATTTGACACTATTTTCAACTTCCCCATCGTCTTCAAAGCCGACAGCCTTAAATCAAGCCCAAAGGTTCCAGCTGCACTTAGAAATCCGAAAGCAATTCCAGAACCTGATCCTGCACTAATGGCAGCAGGAAAATCTACTATTGCCGGGTTACTAACTGTAAAACTTTCAGAGTTAGTAAAGTCATCGGCGGCTGTTGTTGAGTGCCAAGCCCCCAGTGAGGAAAGAGTAGAATAACCACTAACGCCACCCATTGTCTGACCATTCTGCCTGAAATTAACAAAACCACCCCATTGAATGCCTAAGTCACGAGCTGCGTTTGTGTTAACTTCAACGATTCTTGCCTCGATAAGGACCTGTGTCGTTTGTTTATCCAGTGTCTTTATTAACTCCTCTACCTTTGGCATATTACTCTCCACATCCTTAACTATCAGTGAGCTGATTCTTTCATCAACGCTTATACTTCCTCTTTCTGACAGTATTTTTGCTCTTTCTATAGCTGATCTTACACTATTTACATCTGCATAACTAATTGGAAAAACCTTTGTTACCAGAGGCTCTGCCTTTCTTTTTGCAGCCTCTATCCTTGCCTTAGCCTCTTTTTCCTTGGCAATAACAGAAGTTGGTGCAATTCTTATTATATTTCCTTCTACAACCTTATCCAGATTATGAGTCTTTAAGATCAGATCAAGTGCCTGATCCCAGGGAACATTAATAAGCTTCATGGTAATCTTGCCCTTAACAGTTGGATCAACAACAATATTATAACCACTTACATCAGCTAACAGCCTGAAAATAGGAATAATATCAGCATCCTGGAAATCCAGCGAGATCCTCTTACCGGTATATTTAGTCTTGACTGCCTGATCTGGTTCTACTACCTGATCTAATGTTGAAGCTGCTGAGTCTTTAAAGAGGACCTTTTCTTTTACCATGCCAGTATTTGGTGTTGCAGCTTTGCTGGATCTGAGGTTAACTTCAACACGATCTCCAATTGACACAACATCAAATGTTGTATCAGGCTCAAGGTCCAAAACTATTCTGGTCTTATCTTCATATTCACCCCATCTTATGCCCTTTAATGGCCTGGCAACCTCGTTAGGAACCCTGGCCTTCATGGCCACATTTTTTATGTCAATTATTAGCTTGTTGTTGGCAGGTAATATATCTGGCCTCATTTTACCGTCACCTATAATCGAAACTACTGTACTATTTCCACTTCTATACATCTGAATATCTTCGATGTACTGTGCCTCGGGCATCAAGTTCTCTTCTTGTAAATTATTCAGATCAAGTTGCTCTGTACTGGGTGCCTCTTCTAAAGCCCTGTCCTGAGTGGCATCCAGTGCAGTCTTTTGTGGTGTCTGTATCTCTTTTGCCTCCAGAACCAGTCTTCCATTTTCATAGGAAGCGTCCATTGAAGTGGGCTCTTGCAGTG
>JAADIE010000011.1:2293-10085 GCA_013151495.1 Nitrospirota bacterium
CCTTTACATGCTGAGCAAATACCTCAGTAACCATCCCTCCTTTGCCTTTATGAATACCTTCAAAGGCACCGGGAGTAACACCTGGAATTTCAACAACCATTTTAAAAGGATCCTCCGGTTTATATACAGTGTACTGAAAACCTTTGTCTGCTGAAATTGAAACTACATTACTTTCTATTTTTAACGAAGTGATAGTGGGACCCTCTGAAACCAGAATACTCTTTTGAGGTACTGATGAAGCGTCTTTTTTAACGGTCTCTTTATTAGTACAACCAACTAATGATAATACAATAATCATAACGACTATCAGTAATGGTCTCCTGGCTCTTTTTAAGATCTCTCTCATTTATTCCTCCTCTTTTCGGAGCTTCAATATTGTATCTTTTGGTTTTAGTTCACCTCTGTAATTCATTACATACTCTCGAACAACCAACTGACCTTCCGATATATCAATAATCTTACCGTTGTAAAGCCCAACTGTCATACCTTTTGTTACCGTAAAGGCCTTTCCATCAGGCAATAAAACCGATGCATAGTATCTCTGTCCGTCATAAACTATGCCCAGTAATTTAAAGTCGGTTACATCGTAGTTTTCAAGTGGATTAGTCTTTCTTTTCTTCTGTTTTTCTATCTTTTGCTTTGTGAGTGCAATCACAGACAAAAACGGATCACGCCTTCCTGCTGGATCATATTTTACCACTTCAAATTTATATGGTTTCGGTTTCTTCTTTACCTGTATAGTCTTTTTCTGTTTTACCTTCCTTGCGGTTTTGACTTGAGCCTTAGACTCGTAAGACTGCTGTTGTTTTCCTTTACATGAAAACACAACAACCGTTAAACACAACAGTAAAATACTTATTAGTCTACTGACCCTCATTTTTTCCGCCTCTTCTTGTTTTTGGCCATTCTTTTTAACTCCTTCTCGGGTATTGCAGAAAAGGTAACCGTATTCAGGGCAATCTTCAAAATGGCCTCTCTGCCTCTTATTTTGGGGTTACTCAATTTTATATTGTTTATATTTACAATCCTGCTCAGTCTTGTCAAGGAGCTGAAAAATTTTCCTAAATTATGATATGAGCCAGACATTTCTACCTTAACGGGAATTTCGTATAAAATCCCACTGGCATGAACTCTTTTGTTTGCTGGCTTCCACAACTGAATTGTCAGGCCAGATTCGATTCCGAGATCAGAAACCTGTTTTAGTAGATTCGATACCTCCTTTTCTTCAGGCAGCTGGCGTTTAAGCTCATCAAGCTCCATAACAAGCACATCGTACTTTGCCTTGAGCTCAGGAAGCTTTGCCAGCTTACGCTCTGCATTAGCAATTTCCTGTTCCTGTTTCTGTATATCTGCCTCCAGGCTTTTTATCTCGGTAGTTGTTGGTTTATAGAAAAGAAAGTAAAATAGTATGGAAATAATTAAAGGAATGCCTATTACTATTACATACCTAACAGGTTGTGGTACTCTGTTAAAGTCGATTCTTATTTTTTTAGCCATATCCTAACCCTTGTTAATAGTCATTGTTATCTTGAAATTATAAACAGCTATACTTTTTCTACCCTTGCCACCAACAGGCTTAAATTTTGATTCAGCCAGAAATACAGATTTGAAAAGCTTTGACCTCTTCAGGTTATTTACATACTTCACCACATCAGAGTTAGTAAAAGCTGATCCCATAAGGTTTATATTTGAACCATTATAGGAGAGCTGACTTAACCATACACCGTTTGGTAATTCTCTACTCAATTCATCGAGTATTTTTACAGGCAAGGCCTGATTCTTTCTCAGATCAATTATTATCTTCTTCTTTTTCTCAACATCAACAACCAGTTTCTCATAATTACGGAGCTTTTTCAGCTTTGCTCTGAGGTCTTTTAATTTCTCTTCATTAGTCTGCTTCCTGATTCTCAGATTATTTAATGTGCTCTGTTTCTGATACCCAACAAAAACCAGTATTATTACTAATATAACCGTTATAATTACTACAGCTGCAATGTATCCTGGAATAGGCTTGGGCTTCTTCTTTTTCTTTTTAGTTGGTAAAAGATTTATTCTAATCATCTATCACCTATCCTCCTTAAAGCAAGACCAATGGATACCGCTGCAAGAGGTGCCAGATCACGAATATAATCTTCATCAAGCTTTTTTGAAATGGTAATATTCCTGAAGGGATTTATAATCTGTACATTCTTTCCAGTCCGTTCACTAAAAAGCTCTGGAAAGTTCTTTATTAATGCACCACCACCAGATAGTACTATTTCGGAAACATCCTCTTCCGACATCGATGTCTTGTAATAGTCGATAGACCTTGAGATCTCGGAAAAAATCTCTTCAGAAGCAGCTGTAATTACATGGGTCGCCTCTTCTTCAGAAACATTTTCAATAGTCTCACCTTTTAATAATCTCTCCGCTACTTCAAAGGTAAGATTAAATTCCCTCTGCAAAGCCTCTGTCAACAAATTAATACCTACAGGTGTATCCCTTGTAAAAGAAGGCACACCCCCTTTTAATATATTCATTTTTATTGAGCTGGCACCAATGTCGACAAGGGCAATGTTTTTTTCTTGTTCGATTTCATAATTAACCTCGTACAGGTTCTCTAATGCAAAAACATCTACATCCACTATAACAGGATTTAAACCTGCATCCTTCACCACAGTGATATATTCGTTGATTGTGTCCTTTTTTACAGCCACCAGTATCACATCCATCTGACCAGGTTCTGATCGGGGCCCGATAATCTGAAAATCAATATTTACATCATTTATATTAAAAGGCACATATTGCTCTGCTTCGAACTTGATTGACTCTTCCAGTTCCTCCTCTGTCATTTCAGGCACCGTAATCATTTTAACAATAACTGATGAATGCCCCGAAATTGATATTGCTACATTTTTGTTCTTGATTTTTGATTTTCTGATAAGCTCCTTGATTGCATCGACCAATCTGAGGGAGTCTATCACAGAACCGTCAACTATTAATTCTGGTGGGAGTGGCAAAAAATCAAAAATCTCTAATTCGTATCCCTCTCTTTTGTCTTTAACCTGGGCAACTTTTATACAACCCGCTCCGATGTCTAAACCTAAAGGTATTTTTTGTCCGAAAAGCATATATTATGTATAGCAAAAAAAATTTTTTATGTCAAGTATTTTTTTATTTTTAAAGAAGTTTTTGATGTTTATATTAAACATCACTTTATGTTTTTTTATTATCTTTTATTATTTTCTGAATTTTCAAGAAATTGTTACCTGCAATACGACCTATTCCGATAAAATTCCCATTACGATCTAATAAACGAATAATGTCCCCTGGTTCGCCCATTTTATCAATAGCAAAACCTGTACCATTTACGGCAAGCCTTAACTGATTATTATTCAGTAATAAAAATGGCAGGTGAGATAGGGATTCATTTAATGAATAAAGATGATACTGTCCAGCTTTTATTGATTCAATTGTATCGGCCTCTTTGATATGAAACTTACCGATTGCTATCCTTTTTAGTTCTTTTACGGTAGCTCCTACCAGAAGTTCCCTCCCAATGTCATGAATAAGTGATCTGATATAAGTACCTTTAGAGCAACTTACCCTAATTATAGCATATGGCAAATTGAATTTTACAAGCTCGATTTCATAAATATTGACAAGTCGGGGTTTCAATTCAACGGTTATACCCTTTCTTGCATATTTATATAGGGGAATACCATTTTTCTTGATGGCCGAAAAAAGTGGCGGGATCTGTTCAATTTCACCTCTGAAATTCTCTAATACTGCTTTCAGGTCATCCTCTTTAATCCCTCCCGGGTCGGTTTCTTTGATCACTTTACCAGTAATATCAAAGGTATCTGTCTGCAGGCCAAGCTGTGCCGTAACAAGATATTCCTTATCAAAACCGGTCAGATATTCAGATATTCTGGTTGCCTGGTTTATGCAAACAAGCAACACTCCTTCTGCAAAGGGATCAAGGGTGCCTGTGTGGCCAGCCTTTTTAGCCTTTAATATCTTCTGAACCTCTTTTACTGCTTTATGGGATGTGATACCAGGTGGTTTGTAAAGATTAATTACTCCACTTTCTGTCATTGATTGATGTTGTCTTCGATACTCTTTATCAGCCTTGCCTTCAGATCTTCAAGGCTTCCCTCGGCCTTAAAGCCTGCTGCGTTTCTGTGTCCTCCCCCGCCTAATGATGCTGCTACCAGGGCAAGGTTTACAGCGCCCTTTCCCCGCATGCTTGCCTTCCAGGCATCGTCATCTGTTTGCCTGAACATTACCGATACCTCTACCTCGTCAATCATCCGTGGAAAGTTGGAAAAGTTTTCTGTATCTGCCTGGGTTGTATCGGTCTGTCTGAACATATCAAGCGTAATATGAGTAAATGCAACTTTAATGTCCTTTATCTTTATTAACTCCATGGTATTAAGCATTTCAAGAAGCAACTTAAATCTATTATAGGTCCACGACTCATATAGCCTGATTGCCACCCTGGCAGGGTCTGCACCTAAATCTACAAGCTCAGCAGCCACACGCAACACCTCCGAGGTGGTATTGTCGTATCTGAAAGTGCCCGTATCTATTGATATAGCTGTATATAGGTTTTCAGCCATATCCCTGTCAATTTTTATACCCAGGTCCTTAATAATGTGGTAGATCATCAAACCCGTGGCAGCACTTTCGGGCTCGATCCATTTTACATCTCCAAAGCTCTTCCTGGTAAGATGATGGTCAACGACTATGTTTAATTTGAACCTGTAGTCTTCAATTCCTGCACGGTCGGGCTCGTTACAATCAACAAGCACAAGACAGTACTGCCAGGTTGGCAATCCATCTAACGAGGTCTTTATCAATTGCATTGATGGTAGAAACTGATAAAGATAGGGAACACCATCGGTATTGAAGACATGAGCCTCCTTACCAATGCTTTTTAATGCAAGGCACAGGGCAATGGAGCTACCCAGCGCATCACCCTCTGGATTTATATGGGAGGCAATTATGAATTTATTCTCCTGTCTTAATACCTCAAGGAGTTCCTCTGGTACCCTCACTCGCCACTTTCCTCTTTTAGCTTTCTTAGTAGGGCATCAATCCGTGCTCCATACTCTATTGATTCGTCCTCAAAAAACTCAAACCTTGGTAGTCTCTTAATCCTGACCCTTCTGCCGAGTTCACTACGTATAAAACCACTTGCAGAGTTAAGAACGGTAATGGTTTCCTGGGTCTTTTCCTTTTTCAATACACTTATATAGACCCGTGCATGACGAAGGTCGTCGGAGACCTTCACCTCCGTTACTGTTATAAAACCAATGCGAGGGTCCTTCACTTTGTGCAGTATAATATCTGCAATCTCTTCTCTGAACAGGTCTGCCACTCTTTCTGATCTTTTATAGGGTAGCATTGTTTGCTCCTTTTAAATTAATTATAGAATTTCCAGGTCTGCCCTTATAAGCTCTACCGAGCCATTTGAGACAATAACCTGTTTGACCTTCTCGAAGGTACTGTATAGATGTGAGGTATCGCTTGTAACACAGGCTATTGCCAGTGTTGTTCGTTGCCACAGGTTATTGGGGTCCTCACCTACAGAGACATTAAACTTTTTCAGTTTGTCCTTAATCGACCTGATAGCGTATCTCTTGGACTTAAGGGAGTTGGCCTCAGGAATGAATAACTCAACTGTTAATAATCCAATAATCATGGTTGTGTAGGCCCTGAATCTGGCCAGGTTATATATTCAGCTTCTGGGCTACCTTCTCGAGCACAAAGTTTTCCAGTATGTCGCCTACCTTTACATCATTGAAATTCTCGATCAAGATACCACATTCATAGCCGGCCTGAACCTCTCGAACATCCTCTTTAAATCTCTTAAGGGATGCTATTTTACCTTCGTAAATAACTATGTTGTCCCTTATAACCCTTATTCCATCGCTTGCACGCTGTATAACGCCATCAAGCACATAACAGCCGGCAATGGTGCCAATCCTGGAAATAGGGAAGATTGCCCTGACCTCTGCCCTTCCAATCACCCTTTCTTTGATCTCTGGCTCAAGCAATCCTTCAAGGGCCTTCTTCACATCATCAATTGCCTCGTAAATGACCCTGTATAGCCTGATATCTATACCTTCTCTTTCTGCTGCCTGTGATGCCTTCGGCTCTGGACGAACATTAAATCCAATAATAATTGCATTAGATGCTGCAGCAAGCATTACATCAGATTCATTAATACCACCCACACCAGTATGTATAACCTTAACCTGCACTTCTGGGTGCTTTATCTTTTCGAGGGCACCCTTGATAGCCTCAACCGAACCCTGTACATCAGCCTTTATAATCACATTCAGCATCTTCATCTGACCTTCCTGTATCTGTCTGTAGATATCGTCCAGTTTTACTTTCTTCTGGCGGGCAAGCTCAGCAAGACGCTCCTTATGCTGACGTGCCTGGGCTATCTCTTTGGCCCTTCTTTCGTTTTCAACTACTATAAAATGATCTCCTGCATGGGGGACCTCATTGAAGCCTATAACCTCTATTGGGGTTGAAGGGGGTGCCTCCTTAACCCTTCTTCCGTGCTCATCTATCAGGGCCCTTACCTTACCATAGGTAAGCTCGGTTACAAAGGCATCTCCAACATGTAATGTGCCGTTCTGCACAAGCACTGTTGCCACAGGGCCTCGACCACGATCAAGCTTCGACTCAATAATAACTCCTTTGGCTGGTCTGTTCGGATTGGCCTTGAGCTCCATTATCTCGGCCTGCAAGATAATCATCTCCAGCAGGTCATCAATGCCGATCTTTTTCTTTGCCGAAATGTCGACAAATATATTTTTACCGCCCCATTCCTCAGGAATAATATCGTATTCGGCAAGCTCATTACGAACTTTCTGTGGATTAGCCTCTGGCTTGTCTATCTTGTTAACTGCAACGATAATCGGCACACCAGCTGCCTTTGCATGGTTAATTGCTTCAATAGTCTGGGGCATTACACCATCATCTGCTGCAACTACAAGCACCACTATATCGGTAACCTGGGCACCTCGTGCTCTCATGGTTGTAAAGGCCTCATGGCCAGGTGTATCCAGGAACACTATTTCCTTATCTTTCAGCTTTACCTTATAAGCACCTATGTGCTGGGTTATACCACCAGCTTCGGTCTCGGTAACCTTAGTTTGCCTTATTGCATCAAGCAGTGATGTCTTACCGTGGTCAACATGTCCCATTACTGTAACAACTGGTGCCCGAGGCTTTAGATCTTCAGGCCGATCTTCGGGCTCTGGAATCTCCAGTACATCCTCTTCCTTTGAGGCAGGCTCTATTTTAATACCAAAACTATCAGCCACCAGTATTGCTGCATCAATGTCAACCGGCTGATTAATAGTTACCAGGCTTCCAAGCTCCATGAACTTCTTGATAACATCGGTAACCTTAACACCAATAAGCTCTGAAAACTCCTTAACCGTGGTACCTTCGGTAATCTTGATTGCCTTCTTGCGAGGAGCAGCGGTTGATACCTGTTTAATCTCTTCCTTTTTCTCTTCTTTTTTAGCCTTGGTCTTTGTCTTTTTCTTGGGTGCCTTGAAGTCAAACCTCTTGGGCTCTATCTTTCTAATGGCCTGAAAGGCCCTCTGCATACTCTTGGATTTAAGCTTTTCAACCTTCTGGTCTATGATCTCCTTTTTAAACCTGTCGGGCAGGGTTATATCCTCTTCATCTTCATCTTCTGTCTTTATTAATTCCTCTGCCTTCTTCTTAGCTTCTTTGTCTGGTTTTTCTGGAATCCTGGGCACTACTCACTTTTTTTCCCCTC
>JAADIE010000111.1 GCA_013151495.1 Nitrospirota bacterium
TGTTCGTCAAAAGGATGATCTATATATACAATCCTTTGTTAATGAAGTTAATCGTTTAATAGACCAGTACGAAAGACTGAGCAGGTTTAACGACGAATTTTATCATATGGTTTTGTCGGAAATATCAGATCTAATATACAGGCTTGAAAAGGAAAAGAAGTGCGATGTTCAAACCCAGAAAGAACTACTGTTAAATATACACAAAAGGCTTACTGAGCTCCGTAAGATTTATAATATTAAACTTTAGATACCACTGTGCTGCCTGCTGGTAGTAACTATTCTATTTTTTTAAAATCCATAAAAATCAAAAAAGACCTTAACTTCTGTAGTGAAAAAATTTTTTCTCTTCATGGGTTATAATATTTAGTAAAATTAAAGATTTCCAGGAGGTACTTATTTAAAATGGTTATCAAGGGCAGGGTTTGGAAGTTTGGGGCAGATATAGACACCGATGCAATCATCCCGGCACGCTATCTTAACACCTCTGATCCGAAGGAACTTGCAAAGCATGTAATGGAGGATGCTGATAGTGAATTTCCTAAAAAGGTAAAGCCTGGCGACATTATAGTTGCAGATAAAAACTTTGGTTGTGGCTCATCACGTGAGCATGCACCAATAGCAATCAAGGCTGCAGGCATACAGGCGGTGGTGGCAAAGAGCTTTGCAAGGATATTCTATAGAAACTCCTTTAATATAGGTTTGCCTATTTTTGAGTCCCCTGAGGCAGCCGATGATATTCAGGAGGGTGATGAAATAGAAATAGATGCCGATACAGGTGTGATTAAGAACCTTACAAAGGCAAAGCAGTATCAGGCCAAACCAATACCACCCTTTATGCAGGAGTTGATTAGAGCCGGGGGGCTGGTTGAGTGGACAAAAAAGAAACTCCAAGCATCATAACCGACTACGACCTATATCTTTTTGGAGAGGGCAATCATCTAAGAATCTATGAAAAATTAGGTGCCCATCTGGTTGAGCTAAATGGTACAGAGGGTGTTCACTTTGCCCTCTGGGCCCCCAATGCAGAAGAGGTAAGCCTTATCGGTTCTTTCAACAACTGGGATCCCACCCGCCATAAACTATTACCCCTTGGAAGTTCTGGAATATGGTATACCTTTGTTCCCGGGCTTAAAGAGGGACAGATGTATAAATACCAGATAAAATCAAAGATAAACGGGGATATAAGAATAAAGGCAGACCCCTTTGGCTTCTACTTTGAGGAGCGTCCAAAAACCGCCACCATTGTCTACGATATAAATAAATACAACTGGGCAGACCAACAATGGATGGAGGCCCGCCGCAAAGTAGATCCTTTACGGAAACCTATGAGTATTTATGAGGTACACCTGGGCTCCTGGCTCAGACGGGATGATGGAGGATTTCTTACATACCGGGAACTTGCGGAAAAACTCATTCCCTATGTTAAGGAGATGGGCTTTACCCATATAGAGCTACTACCAGTAACTGAGCACCCTCTTGATGAATCCTGGGGGTATCAATGCACTGGATACTTTGCCCCAACAAGTCGATACGGCAGGCCCGAGGATTTTATGTACTTTATAGATGCCTGCCATCAGGCCGGCATTGCGGTTATTATAGACTGGGTACCAGCGCATTTTCCAAAAGATGACTTTTCCCTGAGACGTTTTGATGGCACATGTCTGTACGAACATGAAGACCCACGACAGGGTGAACACAAAGACTGGGGCACCCTGATTTTCAACTATGGCAGGAATGAGGTTAGAAACTTCCTTATTGCATCAGCCATGTTCTGGCTCGACCGTTATCATGTTGATGGCCTGAGAGTAGATGCTGTGGCCTCCATGCTATACCTTGATTATTCTAAAAAAGAGGGGGAGTGGATACCAAACAAATATGGAGGCAGGGAAAACCTGGAGGCTGTTGATTTTCTGAAAAGGCTTAACGAGACTGTCCATCTGTACTATCCTGGAGCAGTAACCATTGCAGAGGAGTCAACCGCATGGCCAGGCGTATCAAGACCAACCTATGTTGGTGGGCTTGGTTTTACATTCAAGTGGAATATGGGCTGGATGCATGACACCCTGGAGTATTTCCAGAAAGACCCCATATTCAGGAAATACCATCACAGCAATCTGACCTTTTCACTGCTTTATGCCTTTTCGGAGAATTTCGTACTCCCTCTTTCTCACGATGAGGTTGTTCATGAAAAGAGGTCTCTTATAGAAAAGATGCCCGGCGATAGGTGGCAGAGGTTTGCAAATCTAAGGGCCCTGTTTGGGTATATGTATGGTCATCCAGGAAAGAAACTGCTCTTTATGGGAGGGGAGTTTGGCCAGACAAAGGAGTGGGACTGTAAAGGGCAATTGCAGTGGGAGTTGCTTGAAGATGACCTTCACAGGGGGCTCAGACAGTATGTGATGGATCTGAATCGTATCTATCTTTCAGAGCCAGCCCTGTTTGAGCAGGACTTCGAACATGAGGGTTTTGAGTGGATAGACTTTTCTAATGCTGAAGAAAGCATAATCTCATTTATTAGAAGGGCAAGCAACAGGGACAACTTTCTGGTCTTTGTCTGTAATTTCACACCAGTGCCCAGATACAACTATCTAATTGGAGTTCCAGAGCCTGGTTTTTACAGGGAAATCCTTAATAGCGACTCCGAGCTTTACGGTGGCTCAAATATGGGAAACCTTGGTGGAGTAAGTGCTGAGGCAAATCCGATTCACAACAGACCCTTTTCAATTAAAATTACTCTGCCACCATTGAGCATTTTAATATTTAAATTAACCGAAACCCCATAGGGTCTTAAATTATTGCCTCCCTTGTCAGCCTCTCAGCTGTCTCAAATATTGCCTTTTTTTCCTCCGGGTCTCTTGCGTCTATGTAGAATCTTACTTTTGGCTCGGTGCCAGATGGACGAATCATGAACCATGAGCCATCCTCAAGCACCACTTTTACGCCATCAATTGTTACAAGCTCCACCACCTTTAGCTCTCTGGTACCAATCCTGACAGTAGAACCCACCGGGTAACGGTCCTTAATAGCCATTATCCTTTCCTTGAGCTTTGGTCCAGCCAGTGATCTATCTACCTCTATGCCAGATCGATCCGGGTAGTAGTGTCCATATTCATTCATTAATTCTTCCAGATACTCGCTTAGGTTTTTCCCGGTGGTTGCCACCATCTCAATAGCAAGCAACAGACCAAAGAGGGCATCCTTTTCAAGGGTATGGTTGTAGGCAGAAATACCATCGGATTCCTCAAAGGCCACAATAGCCCTTTTTTCTGAAGACGAAAGCATATAGGGCCTGAAGTTTTTAAAACCAACCTTTGTCTCAATAACCTCCACTCCAAGGGCATTGCAAATGGCATTAAGAAAGTTACTTGTGCCTACTGACTTTACAGCCACCCCTCTGATTCCCTTGTATTTGTATAGGAAATGAAGGGCCATTGCTCCAAAATAGTTCATGGGTATCTGCATCCTGTGGTCAGCAAGCCTTATTCGGTCTCCATCAGGGTCCATAATTACTCCTATTTTATAAGTGGCCCTTGATGATTTCAGAAGCCTCTCCACCTCATGCATGTTTTTCGCAGATGGCTCAGGTGCAACACCACCAAAGAGATAATCATCCTCGGTTCTTAAAAAGAAAAGCCTTTTGCCCTCAAGACCGCTTTCTTCACTACGGAGAAGCCTCTGAGGTCTACCCCTTGTGGCACCATGCACATGGTCAACCACAACCAGGCAGTCCTCCTGTTCAAGGAATCTCCATATCTTTTCAAGCGAAATGGTGCCGCGCTGTTTAATATAATCCATATATAAGGCAGTTGTATCTATCTCTTCATAATTGGGCTCTGACACCCCCTTTTCCAGCACACCCTCAGGCATCAACCGATTCGCCTCTGCCTGTATTGCATCGGTTATTTCTGGGCCTGCCGGGCCACCATCAGAGGGATTGAACTTGAGTCCAGAATAATTTGATGGGTTATGGGATGGAGTGATGTTGATTGAGCATGCTGCATCCAGCATCTCAATAGATGCAGATATCTCAGGTGTTGTGGTTTCACCCGCATAATAGACCTTGATACCTTCCCTGTTAAGCCTTGATATCACTTCCATGGAAAACTCAGGCCCCAGGAAACGATTATCATGACCTACCACTATGCCACGCCTTTGTACTTCCTGGAAGTCCTTTGTGCCAAGGGCCTTTCTTATGGCCTTATCTCCGGTTTTTAATATATTTATAATTGCCTCGGTAACTATGGCCACATTTCTGAATGTAAAGTCTGTGCCAATCTCCCCCCTCCAGCCAGAAGTACCAAATACCACCTGAGCTGGCGCCTGGTTTTCTCGGGCAAACCTCTCTATTTCAGAAAGGAGATCATGATTAAGGGTCTCTTTTATAACCCTCCAGCACTCTGAAGCATTTTCAAATTCCATTCTATACCCTCCTTTTATTATTGAATTAAAGGCCGAAAAACTTGGGTAGCAAAGCGGTCAAAATGCCTGCTAATACATAATATAAAATAGTTCGTTTATTTTCTGCATGTACATCCGGTAGTAATTCAGATACACTGATATGCAAAAAGGTCCCACCTGAAAAGGCAAGGGCCTTAAATAGCATGCTTTTGTCTATTTCTAAGAACATCACACTAACCAGGGCTCCAAGGGGTGTTAATAAAGAAAATATTAATAACATCAGTATAATCGATCTGTGTTTATAACCTCTCGAAGCAAGTATCCCTGTGAGGGAAAAGCCAATAGGTGCCTTATGTATCATAATAGCAGCAGCAATTATAAAGCCTAACTGTAAGGATCTACCAAAACCAACTCCCATTGCTATTCCATCCACCAGGGCATGAAAGCTCATACCCGACCAGGCAATAATCCCACCAGTAGGATGGCTTTCAGGACAATGGGCATCGGAACAGGAGCCGGTTTTTGTAAAACCTTCAATAAGGTAAAATATTCCAAAACCTGCGACTGCATAAATGTAATTTTTCTCCAGTTCTGCCTCTGGTAGCATATGAGCAAGGGAAATAGTGATCAATAGGCCAGCAGAAAAACCATTTGACAGTTTTAGCCACTCCCTGCTGAACTTTTTGCCCTGTAAATTTAAATAGCCCCCCAAGAAGGCTGAAAAAAAAGAAACCACCAGTGAAAAATAAAATCCGATCATAACCAGTCATCCTCTTTAAAGTTTACTTTATCTGTTGAGTATACAAAAGTATGTTTAATGTCAGCAAATTGACAGGTTAAAGTTTTACTCTGCAGAGACGATAAGAATTAATAAAAAGATTCACAGGGAGGTGAATTGCCTTGGATATTGCAACCATAATCGGTATTGTTGGTGGCTTTACATTAATAATTGTTTCTATATTAATGGGAAGTCCCCTCAGTGCCTTTATTAATATACCAAGTATTATGATTGTAGTGGGTGGTACTATTATGGCTACCCTAATAATGCAGAAACTTAATGTTGTATTAGGTGCTTTCTCGATTGCAATGAATGCCTTTTTTGACAAAACAGAACCACCTGAAAAACTTATAAAACAGATAGTAGACCTCGCAGCAAAGGCTCGCAAAGGTGGGCTACTTGCACTGGAAAACGAAAAAATAAGCAACCCCTATCTTGCCCGAGGAATTCGAATGGCCGTCGATGGCATAGAACCACAGGAGATCATTCAGACAATGACTCTTGAATTAACATCGCTTTTAAGGAGGCATTCTACTGGGCACAAAATATTCAGGTTCATGGGGGCAACAGCACCTTCAATGGGTATGATTGGTACACTGATTGGTCTGGTTGCTATGCTCAGGACAATGAATGATCCATCCTCAATAGGACCATCAATGGCTGTTGCACTTCTTACCACACTCTATGGTGCAATTCTTGCCTTTTTAATATTTAATCCAATAGCTGAAAAGCTCGAAGACAGGACAAAACATGAAAGAATTCTCCTTGAGGTCATTGTAAATGGCATAGATGGTATTACCAAGGGTATAAATCAGACCATTCTGGAAGATAAATTAATGGCCTTTGTTGAGCCCAAGAAGCGCAAAAAGAAATAATTTAAGGAGGATAACCTATGATAGATGAAGAGGAATCTGGTAATAGTGGTGGAGGTGCGCCAGCATGGATGGCTACCTTCTCTGATATGGCCACCCTGCTTCTGACCTTCTTTATATTGCTGCTGTCCTTTGCAACCATGGACATAGTCAAATTTCGTGATGCCATGGGCTCCATACAGCAGGCCCTTGGTTTTATGCCTGTTGGTACTGGTATGTTTCAGCAATCCTCAAAACCGACAACCATAGAACTACCTGTAGCAAAGGGGGCTGGTGGTATAAATCAGCAATTAAGTAATGAAATCAAAGACATGATAGAGGAGCGAGGGCTTCAGGACGACATTGATTTTGAATCCACCCCAAGAGGTGTTATACTCCGTGTAAAAGGTCGGCTGTTTTTTAATCCAGGTGATGCATCTTTAAAACCCGAAGCCTATCCAGTACTTGACAGGATTGCAGAACTTATAAAGAAGTTTCCAAACCGTGTCTCCATTGAAGGCCATACAGATAACATTCCGATCAGAAATAGTAAATATGCCTCAAACTGGGAACTCTCGATGGCAAGGGCCCTTTCTGTGCTCCAGTTTCTAACAAAATCAAAGGGTATAGACCCGAAAAAGTTAAGTATAGCCGGTTTTGCAGATACACGTCCCATCGCACCTAATGACACGCCCGAAGGAAGGGCTAAAAACAGAAGGGTTGAATTCGTCTTTTACGAGGAATAACTGTTAAGCCTCTCAAGAACTGGTATCAACTCAGATAGATCTTTTTCTATAAAAAAGTCGGCATCCTGAAGAAGTTCCTTTGGTCGGTATCCATAGCCAACAGCCACTGTCTTTAGACCTGCTTTTTTGCCTGCCTCAATATCTGTTGTACCATCACCAATGAGCAATGCCTCCTCGGGTTTTATTCCGAGTTCTTCAAGTACTCTTATTACAGGCAGTGGTGAAGGTTTCTTCTCGGGTGTAGTGTCTCCACCAACAATCAGATCAAAAAAGCTTAGCATCTTTAACTCCAGAAGAAGCTTTCTTGAAAGTGCCTCCAGTTTATTGGTAACAATGGCCTTTTTAAAACCATCAAGGCTCCTGAGGGTATCGATTACACCAGGATAGGGCTTGGAATAATCAGCAATGTGCTGCTCGTAAAAGCTAATAAACCTCTCTCTGATCTTTTTAACAAGCATCAGGTCTTCATTGCCAATAATCTTTTCTATTAGTCTTGTTATCCCATCACCAACAAGCCTCCTGGTCTGCTCATTAGTAAGAGGATTTATCCCCTCAGGTACCAGGGCATGGTTAAGGGCATTTGTTATATCCTGGGATGTATCAACCAGTGTTCCATCAAGATCGAATATTAAAAGCCTTATCATGGCTAATTATTATACCTGATAGCCCTGTTATAGTAAAATAATCAATGGCCGTGCCTGAAGATATCCTGAAAGAAAAAATAAAAACTCAGGGGCCTATCAGCTTTGAGGAGTTCATGAAGGAGGCCCTTTACCATCCTGAACATGGTTATTACATGTCAGAGGTTGAGAGAATTGGTCCAGCAGGTGATTACTATACATCCCCTCATCTTCATCCCCTGTTTGGTTATATGATAGGGATACAGATTATAGAGTTAATAAGTATGATAGCCAGACCAGACCTGAAGGTTGTTGAAATAGGTGCTGGTCGTGGGTATATGGCTGAAGGCATCCTTCAGTGCCTGTATGATCAT
>JAADIE010000024.1 GCA_013151495.1 Nitrospirota bacterium
TACCCAGCGCTCCCATGTGGTCGTTCTCAATATGATTAATAACGATGTTCTTAACTTTCGAATAGTCATTCACAAGGCTACGGACATTAGCAAGACCAACTTCGGCAAAATCATGTTTAACAGTATCGACCAGGGTTATTTCGTCATCAATAATCAGATAGTTGTTATAAGTTGTTCCGTGTGGTGTAACATACCCGTGGAAATCCCTGACTGCCCAGTCAATAGCTCCTACCCAGTAGATGTTTGGCTTGATCTCAATTGCCCTCATTCACACACCTCCATTGTGTATATTTTTCTTAAAAACAGTGTCCTATTCCAGCCCCTCGTTACCCCTCTACTATACTGAGTTCTTCCCACATAAACCAGTTTCCTGTATCCTCAAGAAAACTGTAAGTGTTGTTTAGAATCTGATAGTGTCGTTCTTCTTCCTTTGTTAAAACCTCAAAAAGCCTTTTTTCTTTTGGGTCCTCAGCCTTCTGGGCAGCCTCCTGATAGTATTTATAGCCCTGTGTTTCCATCTCAAGGGCCAACCTTATTGCTTCCAGCTCGTCTGAACTTGCCGTTACCCTGCTCAACATCTGATCCTTCAGATCAGAAAAGACCGTTCGGACATCTCCCAGACATTGCACATGCGGATCAATATCAAGCCCTTTCAGGATCTCCTCAAGAAGTCTCAGATGTCTGGCCTCATCCCTGACCAGACTTTCAAACATCTTTCTGCCAAAAGGATGTGAGGTTTTCTGAGCCGCCTCTCTGTAAAACTTCATTGCATCTGTCTCCATTTTTATAGCCTTTTCTACAGCCTCAGACACTGGCATTATAGACCTCCTGAAACATCGTTGCCTTCACAAACCTCTTCATTAAATGGCTCATCCATTAATACAGTCACTGTACCACAACAGATAGGAGCCGGCTCATTTATGTCTTTTGTCATGTAAGCATTACAGACCTGACACAAATACACTTTCTTCTTACTTTTCCACATAGTCCTGCCTTTCTATAAGTTAATTAATATACCTCTCGTGGTTAAAAACCACATATCCACAGAGCCTGCAGGCTGTCTGATCTTCATCAGACCATATTTCTATTTCAGCCCCACACTGAGGGCAGGTAACCTCAGTGGGGAAAGGCATACTTTTATATGCACAGGCCGGTTTTTCATTAAACTCTTTGCCTCTCATTGGCCTTCCTCCATCCTTCCTTTCTGAGGCGTTCCATTCTTTCAATACCCCAGGTTTTTATACGCTCAATATATGCCTTGGGATCTATCTTGGCAAGCCTAGTAATCTCTTCGCGTTCTCTGGCACTGTCAACATGATCGCCCGGATATATTCCTCTCCAGGTTGCAAAACCCTCATCAAAAATAAACTCTGGAGTCAACTCCTCTTTTAACAAATGGGGTGATTTAAGCGCTGAAAACCTTGCAACCTCCATATCGTACTCGATAACCCATCCGTTATCGGCAATCATCTTCTGAGAGTTAAAGGCTATTTCTTTTGAGCACTCAGGGCAGTATAGCCTGCTGATGACCTCCGGTGGCATTATTTCGTCGCGAAAGTTAAAGCTCGCCTCCTTTGCTCCACAGCTACACCTCATAGAATATTCCATACACATCTTTCCATTCCTCCTTCTTTGTATCAAATATTGCCTTCGTTGTCAATCAATTAAATCAGGACTCCTTTTTCATGGTACCAGTCTCACCACAGGAAGGGCATTTTTTTGGCTTACACCTGCCCTCCTTTGTTGCTCCACATTTTTCGCATTTAAACACTGCCATCTCTAACACCTCCTTTTCTTTTTGTTTATAAGGGCTGGAGACTCCAGCCCTTAGTCTATTAACCACCATTAAAGAATCTGTCAAGCAGTCCTTTGAGCATCCTTGCGTGTCTTGCCTCATCCCTTGACGATTCATCAAAGAAGTCGTGTGCCGGATCACAATCACAGGCCTTGGCTTTTTTTGCAGCCTCTTTTTTGCCCTTATTTGCCATTATCTCGCCATCAAGCATTTTCTTGATATTTTCCTTGGTGCTTTCTGAAATCAGTCCGTTCATCTCAGCAAACTGTGCTGCGTGCATTGCCTCGTCCCAGGCAATTGTTTTAAGGGCTTCAGCTACTTCAGGATAACCCTCTCTCTGAGCCTGTCTTGCCATAGCAAGATAAAGTCCTACCTCTGAGCACTCACCGTGAAAGTTTGCCTTTACAGCGTCCTCTACTTCAGTACCCTTTGTAACACCAATGGTGTGTTCATTAATCAGTTCCATATCTTCTCGACCTCCTCTTTTATTTTAATTCGGAGTCAACGACTCCTATTTTAAAGATTAAAAAAAAGCTACCTGCAATCAGGACATATTCCGTAAAACTCAATATGGTTACCAAGCAGATGAAAATCTTTTAGCTGCTCAGCTGGAATCTTTATATCAAATTCGAAGTGAACATCAACCACCTTCTTGCATCGCAAACAAATCATATGGTGATGAGGTTCAATATTAGGGTCGTAACGCTTCCTCTCTGGATCGATGTTCAGTTCAAGAAGCAAGCCTCTTTTCCTCAGCGTCTCAAGTGTATTGTACACCGTAGCAAAAGACATTGTTGGAAACTTTTCCTTTACTGCATTATAAATGTCCTCGGCTGATGGATGGCTCGTGTTGCCATCCAGGAACTCAAGTATTGCCAGCCTTTGTGGTGTTAGCTTTAAACCTATATCCCTATATCTTTCCATCAATCTCCTCTTAGAATCGTTTTATTTAAATAAATATTACTACTTTAGAATAATTCTTGTCAAGAAATAATTTTAAATAAATGAATAAGTTTAATTTATACCAAATTAGTCTTATTTAGAAAAACCAGGTTATGTACTTCTAACAAAACGGAAGGAATAAATTGGGTGGCCTTTCTGTCGGGCCTTAATTGCATACTTTGTCTGAAACACCTCCTGTATGTCATGTTCGATGCACTTGTATCCGGCTTTTTGAAAATTATTCATTATTTCCTCTGCATAGCTTTCACAGTCGGTAGCAACAATTATGTCACCTTCTTTTTTAAGTTTTTTCGTTAGCATATTTATAAACTCCACCTTCAACAGCCTCCTTTTATGATGGCGCTTTTTGGGCCACGGATCAGGAAATAGAATATAAACCCTGTCTATAAAGGCCTCTGGTATAATCTCACTTAAAACCACCCTCACATCATTGGTGCTAATAAGTATATTTTCTGGTAAGGGATTACTTTTATTATCGTAATTAACCATTCTTCTTAGTAGCTTTGCCACACCAGCAAGAAATACCTCAACTCCAATAAAAAGGGTATCCTGGCACTGGTTGGCCTTTTTTAACAGAAAATCACCCCTTCCAAATCCTATTTCAAGCACCACTTTTTTATATCTTTCTCTGTATTTTTGTAGTACATCTTTGTTTTGAGGGCTTAACTCCACTTTAGGCAACACAACCTGGAGGGCCTGTTTTTCGGCCTGTCTAAGTCTTGAGAGTCTTCTTCCAGTGGTTGTTCTTATTGAGAAGGGATTATTTGTATCCAATTTTTCTGATTTTACTTTTTATTTTATACTTACCAGAGTAACTCTGTTTCTTCCAGATGCCTTGGATTTGTAAAGGGCCCTGTCTGCAAGATCTATTATATCGCTCTTTTTGATACCCCTTCCAGGTCTCTCTAACGAGGCTACTCCAAGACTAACCGTTACACTTGTCTCCTTACCATTGAGCTTTATTTTTTCGGCCTCTACCTGACGCCTCAGCCTTTCAGCAGCTGCAGCAGCCCCTTTAAGATCGGTCTCAGGCAATACAATCGCAAACTCTTCACCACCATATCGTGCTGCTATGTCAGAGTCTCTGATGCTTTCTCTAATTATTTTACTAACCGTCTTCAGTACTATATCACCCTTTGGATGTCCATAGGTGTCGTTGATTTTCTTAAAGTGATCTATATCAACCATAACCAGAGAAAGTGGTCTGTTATAACGCTCAGCTCTACTTAATTCCCTATCCATTAATTCCTGAAAGTATCTATGATTGTAAAGCCCTGTTAATCCGTCCCTGAAGGCCATATCCCTTAGTTTTTTGTTTGCCTCGAGCAACTCGTTTGCCAGAGTTTCTGCCTTTTCTTTTGCCTGCTTCAACTCCATAACAAGCTGCTCATAAGAGAGATTTAATTTCTCTAACTCTTCGTTAGCCTCCTGTAAAAGTTCAGAATAAGGCTTCATGTCGCCCGGATCAATCTCAAAGCACGACAGAACCTCTATAGTTTTTGTTCCAATCTCGTCTACGAACTCATCTATCTCATCATCCTTAAAATCAAGGATAGTTTGCAGCAACTCCTTCAACAAACTCAGTTTCTTTACACTTTTTGAACTATGATAAACTGAAGATGCTATATCAGCAATAAATAAGATGGCCTCTGTCGACAAAGATTTATTCTGCCGTTCAGGCCTTTTGTGATGTCCCCTTATAGGCAGGTAAATCTCTTCAGGGAGCTTCCATTGTGCGAGCAGTTCAGAGCCAACCTCCTGGTGATCAAAACCGAAAACCATCTTTTCAGCTTCTATTACACTTAATCCCTTTGCCCTCTTTTCGTCAAAAACCCTCTGGTAATCCAAAGGTCTGCAAAGATGCATTACCATGATCCCTATATCCATCAGCAGGGCTGCCACAAATATATCATCGCTTCTTCGACCTATCTTTTTTGAAATGAGCTCGGCAGATACTGCTGCAGTTATAGATCTTTTCCAGAACAATTCATAGTCGAATCCATTTTTCTTTGAATCCTTGAAGTTCTTTACAATTACAAAGGAAAGAGCTATGTTCTTCAATGCATCGGTTCCGATTATACCAACAGCCTTTTCCAGGCTATCCACTTTATATGGCAAGCTGAAGTAAGAAGAGTTAGCAAAGCTAAGAATTTTTGCGGTTAGGGCTGGATCAGATGAAATGATTTTACCCAGATCTTCAAAAGACTGTTTGTCCCGCTTAACCGCCTGTAGTATCTTAACTGCTATAGCCGGAAGCGAAGGCAGTCTAATATTGCCATTTATTAGCTTATCTAAAGCCCCCATTGTAACTCTCTTATCGGCTTAAATTAACTGATTCTTTAACCAACAATAGTTTCTACTATTTTACACCAGTACTCAGGAGTCAGTTTTTCCATTGCTTTTGCAGCATCAACATGATCTCTAAACAAACCAAACACAGCGGAACCGCTTCCAGACATAAGAGCTCCAAGGGCACCTGCCTCGGTGAGGGCTATTTTTATTTCTTTAATAACTGGATGTAGCTCTATTACCCCTGGCTCAAGATCATTCCTGAGACAGGCAGCAAGATTCTGCAAATCTTTATCTATAATTTTCTCGATAATTTCCAGTTTTCTCTTATCACTTAAAGAGGTAGGTTTAACCAGTTGGTAGGCCCTCTTGGTTGACATACCAAACCCTGGCTTAACAATCAGGAGTAATCTTTTCTCGGGCTTACCCTTAATGGGCTCCACTGTTTCACCTCTACCACTGACCACTGCTATTGAGTCGGTAAAGAAAAAAGGCACATCTGAGCCTATTTCAGCCCCTATATTAATGAGCTCTGCACGACCAAGCCCAAGACCCCATAACCTGTTCAGTCCCATTAAAGTATAAGCTGCATCCGTACTGCCACCTCCAAGGCCGGCCTGTAAGGGGATCTCCTTCTTCACATATATTCTGGCACCACCTTTAAAACCGGTGTATTCTTTGAGCAGCTCTGCTGCCCTGTAAACCAGATTCTCTTCTGGCTTTACCTCAATGTCTGGCTCTACCACTACACTTATCTGATCTTTATCTAAAATCTTAATCTGCAGGGTATCATAAAGAGAGATCTTCTGCATCACAGACCAGATTTCATGATATCCATCGGGTCTTTTACCTAACACATACAGACACCAGTTTATTTTGGCGGGAGCTCTCAGGACAAGCATATTATCTGGATTTAATTTTCATCTCAAGAGACCTTATCTTTTTTTCTATCTTTTCTTTGATCCCCTCTTCCTTTTCATGGAACTTAAGGGCCTTTTTGTAATAGTCTAATGCCTTCTCAGGCTCACCAAGTTTAAGGTAAACATCCCCAATATGTTCATAGACAACCGGATCATTTTCTACATATTTTAAAGCCCTTTTTAGTTCCTTAAGTGCCTCATCGTATCTGCCCAGTTTGAAATATACCCAACCAAGACTATCTATAATATAACCACTATTTGGCTTCAACTTCAGGGCCCTTTGAATCAGCTCAAGAGCCTCCCCGAGCTTGATTCCCTTTTCTGCATAACTGTAACCCAGGTAGTTCAGTGCATCTGCATGTTCTGGATTCAACTCTATCGCCTTTTTAAGATACTCCTCCATCCTCTCAAAGTCCTTCATCTTCTCATAAACCACACCAAGGTTGAAATAAAGGTCGTCATTGTCAGGATACCTCTTAATGGCCTCCTTTAAAACGGCCTCGGCAGTATTTAGTTTTTTTAATCTCACATATATCATTGATTTGTAAGCAAAGTATTGTGGCTGAGGTTTTATCTCAATTAGCTTATCATATGTCTTAAGGGCATCATCGTATTTCTGAGTCTCTGAATAAATATAGGCAAGATGCAGCAGTGCCTTCAGGTTTTTAGGGTCCTTTTCAAGGATCTTATTGAGCTCTTCTATTGCAAGGTCGTACTGTTTTAGCTCTTCTAAACACAGCGAAAGAAAATATCTCGTATTGATATCGTCAGGATTGGCAGAAAGCACAATTCTTAGTTCATTTATGGCCTTGTCATAGTTGCCCTCATCCATATACAAAAGACCCAGTCTTTTGTGCAACTCGATATTCTTAGGAAGCTGATCACTCAAATCCTCAAGCACATCGATTGCCTCTTTTATTCTATTTTCCCTAATGTATATCCTTGATAGCCTGTCCTTTGCATCAAAGTTGTGTGGGTTTATCTCTGATGCCTTTTTATAGTATTGAATAGCCTGTTTGTAGTCCTGCTTTATCTCCGAAATTAGACCAAGATTAAAAAGGGCTGCATCAAAATCGGGCTTTATATTGAGGGTCTTTTTATAATACTCCTCAGCCTGATCAAACTTGCGATAATCGAAATAAACTGCCCCAAGATAATATAGAGCCATCAGGCTGTCTGGCTTCTTTTGAATTAATTTTTTCAAAAGCTTTATAGATTTATCATACTTTTTTTCAGTTGCATACAAAACACCCAGAAAAAGGTACGAATCCGTATCCTCCGGATCAACCTGTATAATCCTTTTATATATCTCTATGGCCTTCTTCCTCTGGCGTTGACCATTATAAAGCTGACCAAGCAACTTCAGAGCTGGCAGGTATTTTGGATAAGTCTTTAACAGATTTTCCATCTCCCTGGTTGCCTCGATCACTTTTCCTCTTTTAAGCATTACCGAAGCGATCTGCACCTTCAGATAGGGCGACAGCGGATCAAACTCAGCCGCCTTCTGATAATATGCAAGGGCATCATCCCATTTCCTTTTAAGCTCTGCCTGAACACCAAGGATGTAATAGTAATAGGCATCCCTGTTAACCTGTGAAGGATAAGTGGTTTTAACCTTGGGGGTGCTTACAGGGCTGGATTTTTTTATGCCATTAGTTCCTGCACAGGCCGTAACAGTAAAAAAAATCAGAAAGACCGTTAATATTCTTTTCATTATTTAATTATCACATAATATAAAAAGGCGGGTCAATT
>JAADIE010000001.1 GCA_013151495.1 Nitrospirota bacterium
AGAGCTTTATTGAAAAACATGACAGAACGGAAGAGGCCATTGTATTTGCTGAGGCTGGTGAACATGAATACGCGAGAGAGATTATAAAGCGGGCCGAGGAAGAAAGGAAAAAGATCCTTGTAGTGGGTGGTGAGGAAGGCTTTTCTGAAAGGCTTGTCCACTATGCAATTAGCATGGCAGAGAGAATGCAGCATGACATTGTCGCCCTTAATGTTATCCCTGTAGGAAGGCGTCTGTTTACTTTTCTGAACGAAAAGGTCAAGGAAGAGTTAAGAAAGGGTGCGGAGGAGGCTGTCGAGGCTTTCAGGTTGAGTGCAAAACAGAGGAATATAAATTTTGAGCATATGGTGAAGTTTGGTGATTTCGACAGGGCTATTCGTGAAGCACATAAAGAGAATAAAAGGATCTCCTTTGTGCTGACAGAGCCGGAACATGGCTCTGAAAAGCCAAGTGGAGCTAAGAAGACAAGTATACCTGTCTTCTGTCTTGCTCAGGAGTCTTAAGTAATCGAGGAGAGGATCCCAAAAGGGTCCTCTCCTTTTTCTCTCCAAAAAAGGCCTCAGGTCGGCATCCTGAGAAAAGCTGGTTTAACCTGTGAAAATACTACAGACAAGGAGGAGGAGTTAGAATGCTAACTGGTGAGATGATTACTGTAATGGCTGTTCTTGTGGCAGCTGTGTTTCTTTTTATTGTTGAGTGGGTCAGGGTGGATGTGGTAGCAATTATCGTAATGGTTACCCTTCCACTTTTAGGTCTGGTCAGTGGTGATGAGGCCTTTATGGGCCTTAGTAGTAATGCTGTTATTTCTATTATTGCGGTAATTATAATTGGCGCAGGGCTTGACAGAACCGGCATAATGAACAAGGTTGCCAAACCTATAACAAAGCTTGCTGGCAATAGTGAATCACGATTGATAGCCTTTGTTTCGGCCACTGTTGCGGTGATTTCATCTTTCATGCAAAACATTGGAGCTGTGGCCCTGTTTCTACCTGCTACCCAGAGGGTATGTAAAAAAGTAAATATACCTCCTTCCAGAATATTAATACCAATGGGATTTCTTGGTATTATAGGTGGATGTCTTACACTGGTTGGTTCAAGCCCTCTGATACTTCTTAACGACCTGATGGCACCAAAAGGGCTCGAGCCTTTCGGATTATTTGATGTAACCCCGATAGGTGTATCGCTTGTTATAGCTGCCCTGGCCTATTTCATACTAATAGGCCGTTTTATACTTCCCAAAAGTGGACAGACAGAGACTGCCCAGCTAATTGATTTCGGGAAGATATACTACACAGCCGATGGACTTTATGAGCTAAAGGTACCTGAAGATTTTAATTACGACGATAAGACCCTTGATGAACTAAACATCAGATCAGAGTATCTGGTAACAGTGGTTGCTGTGGCAAAGCACAAAGAGGAAAGAAAGTACTTTGCCCCAACAAGAAATATGAAACTCTCTCCTGGGGATGATATAGCAGTAATTGGGCCTTATGAAAATGTCAAAAGGTTTGCCGAGGACTTTGGCATGAAGCTAAAGGATAAGCTGGAGACCTTCGAGGAAGAGCTCTCTACAACCTCAGCGGGTATGGTAGAGGCAATAATACCACCCAGGTCAGAGCTGGAAGGAAAGACCCTGAGAGAGATACACTTCAGAGAAAAATATCAGGTAAATCCTGTGGCCATCAGAAGAAGAGACAGAATCTACTATGCTGGCCTATCGGATTTGCCCCTTCAGGCTGGCGACATACTTCTTTTACAGGGTCTGTGGGAGAAATTTGCGATACTTAAGGATGCAGAGATCCTTACCTTTATCACACCCTTTGAGGCCGAGGTGATGAAGACACACAAGGCAAAGGCTGCTTTAATATGTTTTGCTATTGCCCTGATTCTGGTAATTTCAGGTAAGGTTAAGCTGTCGGTAGCCTTGATGACAGGTGCCCTGGGTATGATACTTACAGGGGTGTTGAGTATTGATGAGGCATACCATGCTGTTGACTGGAGAACGGTCTTTTTGCTTGGCGGGCTGATCCCCCTTGGTGTGGCAGTTGAAAAAACAGGTACGGCTGCCTTTATTGCGAAACAGGTACTTGGTCTTCTGGGTGATGTGAGCCCACTTGTTTTGCTTACTGTTATTGGTATTCTGACATCAATTTTTACGCTGGTTGTCTCGAATGTAGGTGCTACGGTGCTTCTTGTGCCCCTGGCAATTAACATGGCCCTCGGTGCTGGCGCTGATCCAAGAATGGCTGCCCTCACGGTTGCAGTAGCTGCATCCAATACCTTTGTGCTGCCAACCCATCAGGTAAATGCCTACATTATGGGGCCAGGTGGCTACAAAACAGTTGATTATATAAAGGCAGGCTCAATTATGACAGTGCTTTATCTGGTGGTTATGATAGGAGCCATGTCACTGTTTTATGGTATTTCTGGATAGAGAAAAAAAGGCACTGCCTTTTAATTAAAAGGCAGTGCCTTTTTTATCCTTTAGTGTCCACCAGTAATCAGCCCACTTGCTGCAAGTACCAGTACCACAATCTGAATAAGAAGAATTATCACATAGGGTGTGTCCTTTTTCTTCATAAAAAGAGGCAAAACAACCAGCATACAAACCACTGTTGCTGCTGCAAGAAGTGCTATTCCAAGAAAGCTTACCATGTCTCCATGGTTTAACAGAACAAACCATTTCCATCCAGTTGGCATGCCTGTTTTTTCAACAAACTCATGCACCCTGAGGCCCCAGTACTCAGGGATTTTGTTTACAGGTACAATGGTTGGTAGCACACCAAAGATGTATACCAGAAATCCGAGAATCAGGATAGCAAGCCCACTAAGACTAACTATTTGCAAGATTGATGCGTACTTAAGTTGTTCCTCTGATGGTCTTGTTCCATTGCTCATTCTATCACCCCCATATTCCTAAGCCTTTTAATAGTGCCCTAAGGCCTGCAAGAAACAGAAAGCTTACCACTATCCACTTGACAGCCTTGGGCTTTGCCTTTGCAAGTATCTTAACGCCAATCCTTGTACCAAGCATCATTCCTGCCACCGATGGTACCGCAATAAGCGGTAACACTGCTCCCTTGTTTATATAGACCCAGGCTGCTGCCGTATCGGTGATTGAAAGTAAAAAAACACTTGTTGCCACGGATATCTTCAATGGTGCACCAAGCAGAAGATTTAACACGGGTACATTTGCCCAGCCTGCACCAAGACCAAACATACCAGCCATAAAGCCAATCAGAATAAAAAGGATAAGTCCAAGTGGTGTTCTGTGTATCTTCCATTCTATCTCTTTTCCCTGAGATTCCTCGAAATATATACCTGAGATCCTGAGGGCCGTTGAAAGGGCATCCGCCTTTTTAACCTCTGGAAAGTCGGATTTTTTTGCTGTGGCCATAACAATCACGATTCCAATGATTGTTGCACCAAGGGCAGTCTGTACCACATTAGTAGGCAGGGCAAGTCCCACCATTGCTCCAAGAATTGAACAGGACGATGCAATTAATGCCATTGGCAGGGCCAGCCTGAGGTTTGCCAGTCCCCTTTTTAACAGACCCGGCCCAGCAGAAAGGGCACCTGAGAGAGCTACCATCAGACCTGCACCCCTCACAAAGTCAAGGTTAAATGGGAAAAAGCTACTAACAATGGGTACGAAAAGAACTCCTCCACCCACGCCTGCAACCACTGCCAGTATACCCAGAAGAAAGGTAAATACAAATAGTATGAGTGGCCACATCCACCATACCAGTGTAGAGCCCTTTTCAGCAGCCTCTTTAACAGCCTCTTCAGCCAGCACAGTCCCCTGAAAAAGAAATAAAAAAGCAGTCAATAAAACCCCTACCAAAATCACACGCCACCTACTTGACATCTCCATGCCTCCTTTATAGCTGGTAAAAAGTGTTTAAATATGCAACAGCAGTATTACAAAAAGAAACCAGGGAGTATATTACTCCTCTGGCTTCTATTATGTCAATTTGATAATTTTAATAGGGGGTCTAAGTTAGTCTTATAGCAGGGGTACGGCATCAGAACTTTAGCACATAGTATCTGAGCCAGACATAGATCATGGAGAGAAAGACTGTCAGTATCATGATTGGCATTCCGTAAAACATAAACCTTACAAAAGAGATCTTTCTACCAGCCCTTTCTGCGAGGCCTACAACAATAACATTTGCAGATGCCCCAATTGCGGTGCCATTGCCACCCAGGCATGCACCAAGGGCCAGCGACCACCACAGAGGCATGAGTTCGGGGTTATGGAGTAGCTGTATGCCCTGAAGATGAGGCCATAGCTGTTTGGCCATGTCGATAATAAGAGGATTCATGGTGGCTACATAGGGGATATTGTCCACAAAGGCAGAGGCAAAAGCTGAAAACCACATTACAAGCATACTGGTGGCAAACATATTGCCATGGGTTATGGCAAGCACTTTCACCGATAACCATTTAATAAGACCTACCTTAACAACGCCACCTATGATAATGAATAGGCCCATAAAGAAGAAAATGGTAGGCCATTCCACCTCCGCAAGATAGTGATGGGGGTCGTGAGTGCCGGAGATCAGGAGCAACAACCCGGCACCAAAGAGGGCAACTGTGGCTGGCTCGTAATGTAACATTCCATGAAATACAAAGCCAAGGATAACAACGCCAAGAACGAAAAGGGACTTCTTTAGCATTACAGGGTCCTTGATAGCCTCTCTTTCGTTCATCTCAAGTACACGTTTTTTTAGCTCGGGCTTAACATGTAACTTCTTGCCGAAAAAGATCTTCAGTACGAAAAGGAAAATGATCATGATGATAATTACAGGTGGCGTAAGGTTGATTATAAAATCCATAAAGTTTAACTTTGCCTTAGATGCTATCATGATGTTGGGTGGATCGCCAATCAGGGTGGCTGTACCTCCTATATTAGAGGCCAGTGCTTCAGATATCAGGAAAGGTATCGGATCAACCTCGAGGGCATCTGCAATTAAAAGTGTTACTGGAGCAAGTAATAGCACTGTGGTTACATTGTCAAGCAGTGCACTTAACACTGCAGTAACCACGGCAAAGATTGCCATAATGCGAAAAGGTTCGCCTTTGCCCCATTTAGCACTTTTAATTGCAATGTACTCGAAGAAGCCCGTGGGACGCATAAGGTTAATAATTGTCATCATGGAGATGAGCAGGAAGATAACATTCCAGTCCACACCGAGTTCCTCAACATGGAAGGCCTCACGTTGTTCAAGTATCTTGAGGATTAACATTAACGAGGCACCAACAATGGCAACAATGGTCTTGTGAACCTTTTCAGAGACAATAATAGCGTAGGCCAGCAGGAAGATGGCCGTTGCCGTCCAGACCGTTCATTACCACCTGTTGGGTGGTCTCTGCTACTGCTTCATGAGCCATTTTTATACCTCCTCTCCAAGCAGGGCCTTAACCAGTGCCCAGTAAAGGTCCCTGACATATATTATTCCAACCGGTTTTCCGTCCTTCCCAAGTACTGGTACCCTCTGTAAGTTATGCTTGATTATTATGTCGGCAACCTCCATTAGTGGAGCATTTTCGTTTACAGTTATTACCTTTTTTGTCATTACCTCTTCTACTTTCATGTTTTCAACTCTTTTTGCCATCTTCTCAAGCATACCTTCCCATGTGAACTCACCAAGCTCTGCCATGGTCATGTACTCTGGTATGATAGCCCTCAGTATGTCCTTGATTGAAAGCATTCCTATAAGGTTTCCATCTGAGTCTAAGACTACCATACCTTTTACCCCGACTCTTTGCTCACCCCTGCGAGCTAACTTCATTTGCTTGATCGCTTCTTTGATTGTGGTTTGTGGTCGCAGGGTGTCTTTAATGGGTTCCATAATATCTTTGGCTTTCACGGTCTCCTCCTGGAAAGTTGGAAGTTAAAAAAATTTTGGTACTTATCTTAATACTAAGTAAACTAATCAGTCAACCAGATACGATTAAATTTCTTTTATAGGGGTATTAAAATTTTATTACATAGTACCTGAGCCAAACATAAAGCATGGAAACCGTTATGGATAGTAGAGTTATGGGGATTCCATATAATAGAAACCTAAAGAAACTTATTCTGTTGCCGGCCCTTTCTGACATACCCACGACAATGACATTAGCTGAAGCGCCAATAGGTGACCCATTGCCGCCCAGACATGCACCAAGGGCAAGTGACCACCATACCGGCATAAGGTCTGGATGTTGTAACAGTTCTTTTCCTGTTACATGGGGCCAGATCTGTTCGGCCATATCTATAACCAGTGGATTCATTGTGGCTACATAGGGAATATTATCAACTATTGCAGATGCAATAGCAGAAAACCACATCAAAACCATACTGGTTGCAAATAGATTTCCCTCTGTTAGATGAAGTATCTTGACTGACATCCACTTTACCAGACCAACCTTAACCACACCACCCACAATAATGAACAGCCCGATAAAAAAGAAGATCGTTGGCCACTCTATTTCTGCAAAGTACTCGTGCGGATTATGAGTCCTGGATATTAGAAGCAGTAGACCAGCTCCAAATAGTGCAATAGTGGCAGGTTCCAGTTTTAACATACCATGAAAGACAAATCCGGTAAGGACAACTGCCAGAACAAATAAGGACTTTTTTAACAATAAGGGATCCTTGATGGCATCCCTTTCATTCATGCGCATTATTCTTTTTTTGTTGTCCTCACTGGTTACAAGCCTTTTATTGAATAGAAGCTTCATAATAATGAGCATTATAAAAATTATGAATATTACCACCGGAGTGAGATTGTAAATAAAATCCATAAAATTGAGTTTTGCCTTGGATGCAATCATGATATTGGGTGGATCGCCAATTAGAGTGGCAGTACCACCAATATTTGAGGCCATTATCTGCATTATCAAAAAGGGTGTAGGACTTACTTCAAGGGCCTCGCAAATTAGAAATGTAACAGGTACAATAAGCAGCACCGTGGTTACATTATCAAGCAATGCACTTAAGACAGCGGTGACTACAAACAGAATCATCAGAATTTTTAAAGGGTCACCCCTTCCAAGCTTTGCACTTTTAATGGCAACATATTCGAAGAAGCCGGTTCTTTTAAGGACATTAATAATAGTCATCATGCCTATAAGGAGGAAGATAACATTCCAGTCCACGCCAAATTCCTCGACATGGAAGGCCTCATGTTGCTCAAGTATCTTGAGGATTAACATTAATGAGGCACCAACAATGGCAACAATGGTCTTGTGAACCTTTTCAGAGACAATAATAGCGTAGGCCAGCAGGAAGATGGCCGTTGCCGTCCAGAGAAGGTGCCGTTCATTACCACCTGCTGGGTGGTCTCTGCTACTGCTTCATGAGCCATCGTTGTACCTCCTTATATGTGATTTGTGAAACAGTAAAAAGCACTACTATTTTATCGGTCACATATTTATATACTTAAACAATTTTAGTTGAATTTTGATTCGATTTTGCTATACTTTGTAATCATGGAAAATCTTTCATCAGGTAGACTTTCGCCGGCCCAGTTGCTGGTAAGTGGATTCCTTGGTGTTATTTTTCTGGGGACTGCCTTGCTAATGCTGCCTTATTCAACTGTTAATGGAATAAGCCTGATAGATGCTGTTTTTACATCCACATCTGCTGTCTGTGTGACCGGACTTATTGTTAAGAACACACCACAGGATTTTACCCTTTTTGGAAAGCTGGTTATTCTTGCCCTTATACAGATTGGTGGGCTTGGTTACATGTCCATGTCTACCATGCTTGCCCTGATTGCAGGAAGAAAGATAGGCCTTTTCGAGCGAATGATGATCAAGGAGTCATTAAACATTACCACCATGGAGGGTGTGGTCAGGTTTATAAAAAGGATGCTTTTCTTTGTTTTTACAGCAGAGGTCCTGGGAACGGTGCTGTTATGGATTGGCTTTTCGGGCAGGCATGGCTGGTCAGATGCCCTTTTCCTTGGAGTTTTCCATTCCATATCTGCCTTCAATAATGCTGGCTTCAGTCTTTTCCCTGATAGCCTTATGCGGTACAGGGCAGATGTGCTTGTAAATTTCACTATTATGTTATTAATAATCTCCGGTGGTATTGGTTTTGTGGTGCTTGACGACCTGGTGGAATGGTTTAAAAACAGAAGGCGCCATCTTATGCAGCACAGCAAGATCGTCATTACAGTTACGGCTTTACTTATATTTTTGGGGTCCCTCGTCATTTATCTGAATGAAAGGGTCTTTATGTTCAGTAAAATGGGGCTTAAGGAAACGGTACTTTCCTCTTTGTTTGCCTCTGTTACTGCCAGGACTGCCGGATTCAACACTATTGATTACTCACTGCTACAGCCTCAGACCCTTTTCTTTACCATCATTTTGATGATAATTGGTGCCTCCCCTGGCTCCACAGGCGGTGGTATCAAGACCACTACCTTTACGGTTGTGGTTATGCACATATGGTCTACTATCAGGGGAAGAAGGGACACGGTGATATTTAAAAAACGGGTGCCCGAGATGCTGGTATCCAGGGCCCTTGTAATAATGGCACTTGCCGTTATATATGTGACCACGGTAACCTTTGTGGTTGAGGACCTCGAGCATACGGGGTTTTTGTCCACCATGTTCGAGGTTGTAAGTGCCTTTGGTACAGTAGGACTTTCGGTAGGCAACGGAGACGCTTTAAGTCTTTCGGCAGATTTCTCAACCACCTCGAAATTGATTATAGTGTTTACAATGCTGATGGGAAGGCTTGGTCCACTTACACTGTTTATGGCAATACTAAAACAGAAAGAGGAGCGTATAAGGTACCCTGAAGGGAGGTTGATGATAGGATGAAAAGGCTTTTTGCCGTGATAGGGCTTGGTAGGTTCGGCTCAGCAGTGGCTGAAACCCTTGCTAACTCAGGAGCTGAGGTACTTGCCATAGATAGTGATGAGGCAAAGGTTAAGGCCCTTTCTGATGTGGTAACCATATCGGTTCAATGTGAGGCAACCGATGAAAAGGCCCTTAGAGAGGCGGGTGTGCAGAATGTTGATGTGGCGGTTGTAAGTATTGGTGAAAACATTGAGGCCAGTATTCTGGTGGTAATGATCCTGAAGGAGATCGGTGTAGACCAGATTATCGCCAAGGCAGTAAATGAGCTTCATGGTAAGATCCTGAAACACATAGGAGTTACAAGGGTTGTTTATCCTGAAAGGGATATGGCCCAGAGGGTGGCTCAATCCCTAATCAGGCCAGCCTTTCTGGAGCAAATCGAGCTATCACCAGAGTATAGTATTGTTGAGATGTCTGCTCCTTCCTTTCTATGGGACAAGACCATCAGGGAGACCAATTTAAGGGCAGAATACGGTGTAAGTATTATCGCAATTAAGAGACAGTACTTTATTGAAGGTGTAAAGAAGGAGACCTGGAATATCAATCCCTCCCCTGATGATGTAATTCAGAAAGAGGATGTGCTTGTTGTGCTTGGTGCAAACAGGGATATCGAGAAGATCAGCTCTTCATAGCCTAAGTAGCACATACACTGCACCAAGCCCACCGTCCTGTTTGCGGGCAGTTGTATAGGCAATTACATATTTTCTGAAATCCCTTTCAAGCCACTGACAGACTGCCCTTTTCAGTACTGGTCCCCGAACAGACCTGAGCCCTCTTCCGTGTATTATCTTTATGCATCTCAGGGTCTTCCTGCGAGCCTCTCTGATAAAGGCCTCCAGGGCCTCTCGGGCCTCAACAACCGTATACCCATGCAGGTCTATATAATCCTGTACAGAAAAGGCCCCCCTTTGAAGCAGGCTAAGGAACTCGGCCCTGCCCGTGGGATTAACCCACTGGACATACTCAGGGGTGTTTTCAATATCAATTGGTGCCTTGCCGGTCACAATATCAAGCAAATGAGACTGTATAGATGAGCTTTCATCTTTTCTCTGAGTGGCTTTGGGGCCTGTTTTGCGCCTTGGTGGTTCATAGGGTATGCTTCTGAACTCCTTTATCTCTTTAACCCTTGACATGGCCTCCCTGAAAAGCTCTTCGTCGTCCTTTGCCGGCGGGAGCTTTTCTGAAAGGGGTTTTTCGGAAAGCCTTTTTTTCAGACCCTCGAGTACGGAGAAAGGCCGATAAGTAAACCCATCCACTTTTAAAACCTCCTCCCTATATTATACATTAAACTAATAATTAGGTAGAGATTTTGCAATATATTTAATATAAACAAGATTAAGATACTTGACAAGAACCTTATCAAGTATTATAATAAAGATACAATTAAGAAAGGAGGTTGGGGATGGCAACAACCACCAGGGATTATTATGAGATACTTGGAGTTTCAAGAGATGCCTCTCAGGATGAGATCAAAAAGGCATACAGGAAACTTGCGCGCAAATACCACCCTGACCTTAACCCTGGCAACAAAGAGGCAGAGAAACGATTTAAAGAGATAAATGAGGCATACGATGTGCTTAGTGATCCTAAAAAGCGTGCTGAGTACGACAGGCTGGGGCACGCAGCCTTCCAGGGTGCCGGTTTTGAGGATTTTGCAGGTAGTGGAGGTTTTGATTTTACCGGTGGTGGTTTTGACTTTGGTGGCTTCGAGGATGTTTTCTCCAGCTTTTTTGGAACCGGCTCAAGGGTGAGAGAGGCCCCTGTAAAGGGTGCAGACCTGGTTACAAAGGCTACCCTTACCCTTGAAGAGGCTTACAAGGGTACTACCAAGCGGATGAGCATAAGCCATGAGGTAAACTGTGAGCGCTGCGGTGGTGTTGGTGCTGAAAGTCTTCAGCCCTGCAGTCGCTGTGGTGGTACTGGAAGGATTAGCTCAAGAAAGGCCTTTTTCAGTATAAGTCAGACCTGTCCCGACTGTGGTGGCCGAGGCCAGAAGGCCCTGAAGTTCTGCACTGTTTGTAAGGGAAGAGGAAAAATACTGAAGACAGAGACTGTGAATGTAAAGATTCCTGCCGGTGTGGATACTGGCTCAAGGGTAAAGCTAAAGGGAATGGGTGAGGCAGGGCTACATGGTGGGCCACCGGGTGATCTGTATATCGAGATAGAGGTGTTGCCTCATCCTTTCTTTAAGCGTCAGGGTAACGACCTTTATGCAGAGGTTCCGGTTACCTTCCCGGAGGCTGCGCTTGGTGCAAAGATTGAGGTGCCCACCATTGATGGTGTGGCAAAGATGACGCTACCACCCGGAACACAGGGAGGACAGAAGTTCAAGCTAAGAGGAAAGGGTTTTCCATCTCCTAAAACCGGTGTGCGTGGTGATATGTATGTGACAGTAAAGATTATTACACCTAAGAACCTCACAGAGGAACAAAAGCGGCTGATTAAACAGCTTGAGAGTCTTTATAAAGAAAATCCTCGTGAAAGGCTGGTGAAACACCTATGGTAAGGGACAAGAAAAAACCCTTATACATGATAAGCATTGTTGCTGAGATGCTGGGGGTTCATCCCCAGACATTAAGGATGTATGAACGAGAAGGTCTGATAAGACCGAAACGACAGAACCGTCAGAGACTTTACTCTGAAGAGGATATCGAGCGATTACACCTTATACTGGAGCTAACGCGAGGCCTTGGAGTGAATAAGGCTGGTGTGGATATTATCCTGAGGATGCGGGAGCGGATGATAGCCCTTCAGCGGGAGATTGACGAGATGCTCAAGTTGCTTGAGGATGATGTGAGGAAGGAGTTTCAGCAGAGGATAAGGAGGATTTTGAATAAATGAGTTAATTAATTTTAGATTTCAGATTTAAGATTTTAGATTTTAGATTTATGATTTATAATTTTTGATTTAGAGAAATTTAATAAACAGGAGGTTATGCCATGAGAATGGATAAATTGACTATAAAATCGCAGGAGGCCCTTCAGGAGGCCCAGAGGTTTGCTGAAAGCAAAGGCAATCAGGAGATACAGCCTGAACACCTGTTGTATGCACTTTTAGAGGACTCCGAGGGGATTCCTGTACAGATCATACAACGAATAGGTGCAGACCCGGAGTTAATCAAGAAGGACCTTGACGAGATAATCAATCGTTTTCCAAAGGTAATGGGGGCGACCCCACTTGGTCAGCTCTATGTCTCACCAAGGCTTAAGAGGGTCTTCGAGGAGGCCTTCAAGGAGGCTGAACATCTGACTGATGAATATGTGAGCACCGAGCACCTGTTGCTCGGGATCATAAAGGAGGATGGTCAGGCTGCTGAATTACTTAAGCGTTACAATGTTACCGAGCAGAAGGTGCTTGATGAGATGCGCCAGATTCGCGGAGCCCAGAGGGTTACAGACCCCAATCCAGAAGACAAGTACCAGGCACTTAAGCGTTATGCCCGAGACCTCACAGAGCTTGCAAAGAAGGGCAAGCTGGATCCTGTTATAGGCCGTGATGAGGAGATAAGGCGTGTAATGCAGGTGCTTGCAAGGCGTACCAAAAACAATCCTGTACTGATTGGTGACCCTGGAGTTGGTAAGACCGCTATTGTTGAGGGCCTTGCCCAGAGGATTGTGGAGGGTGATGTGCCCGAGCCCCTGAGAGACAAAAGGATTATAGCCCTTGACCTTGGTGCCCTGATTGCTGGCTCCAAGTTCAGGGGTGAGTTCGAGGAAAGGCTGAAGGCCATACTCAAAGAGATAGAACAGGCAGAGGGCAGGATAATCCTGTTCATCGATGAGTTACATACCCTTGTTGGTGCCGGTGCTGCCGAAGGTGCAATAGATGCCTCTAACATGCTCAAGCCAGCTCTTGCAAGGGGCGAGCTGAGGTGTATTGGTGCCACTACGGTGGATGAATACAGAAAGTATATTGAGAAAGACCCGGCCCTTGAGCGCAGATTTCAGCCCGTGTATGTGGGTGAACCCTCTGTGGAGGACACCATATCCATATTAAGAGGGCTTAAGGAGCGTTATGAGGTTCACCATGGTGTAAAGATAAAGGACTCTGCTTTAGTGGCAGCTGCAGTGCTTTCAAACAGGTACATTACCGACAGGTTTCTGCCTGACAAGGCCATTGACCTGATAGATGAGGCTGCAGCAAGGCTTCGTATGGAGATAGACAGTATGCCTGTGGAACTCGATGAAATAGAAAGAAGGCTCCGTCAGCTTGAGATTGAAAAGCAGGCTGTCATGAAGGAAGACTCGGCTGATGCAAAAGAAAAACTTGAAAAGCTCCAGAAGGAGATCGCAGAGCTTGAAGAAAAACGTAATAGCCTCAGAGCCCAGTGGCTATCTGAGAAGGAGGTTATCCAGAAGATCCGTCAGATAAAGGAAGAGATAGAGCAGACAAAGATCGAGGCCCAGAAGGCCGAGCGTGAGGGTGACCTTAACAGGGCAGCAGAGCTCAAATATGGCCGCTTGCTTGAACTACAGCGTGCCCTTGAGGAGGAGAACAAAAAGCTCCAGGAGTTTCAGCATCGTCGTCGGATGCTCAAAGAGGAGGTAGATGAGGAGGACATTGCAGAGGTTGTCTCTAAATGGACAGGCATTCCGGTCAGTAAGATGCTCGAGGGCGAGACCGAAAAGCTCCTGAAGATGGAAGAACGTCTGAAGATGAGAGTGGTTGGTCAGGATGAGGCTATTCAGGCAGTGGCTGATGCAGTGCGCAGGGCAAGGGCAGGTATTCAGGACCCTAACAGGCCAATTGGTTCCTTCATATTCCTTGGCCCAACAGGTGTGGGTAAAACTGAGCTTGCCAAGGCCCTGGCAGAGTTTCTGTTTGATGATGAAAACGCGCTGATCAGGATCGATATGTCTGAGTACCAGGAGCGTCATACCGTTGCAAGGCTGATAGGTGCACCACCTGGTTATGTGGGTTATGAAGAGGGTGGACAGCTTACCGAGGCTGTGCGCAGACGACCATACTCAATAGTACTATTCGATGAGATAGAAAAGGCCCATCCTGAGGTCTTTAATGTACTGCTTCAGTTGCTTGACGATGGCCGCCTGACAGATGGTAAGGGTCGCACCGTTGATTTTCGTAATACCGTGATTATCATGACCTCAAATATTGGTTCGGCCCATATCCAGCAGATGCTCGAGGAGGCAGAAAAGACAAAGGGCGTTGAACACTGGAGTGGTGCTAACAACAAGGAGCTTCGTGAGCGTATAATGGAGGATCTGAAGGCCTTCTTCAGGCCCGAGTTCCTTAACAGGGTGGATGAGATTATTATCTTCAACCCGCTGAACAAGGAACTCCTGAAGCAGATCGTGGATATTCAGATCAACAGGATGAAGGGTTATCTGAAGCAGAAAAAGATAGATATTACCCTTACAGAGGCTGCCAAGGAGCATCTTGCTGAGGTTGGCTACGACCCGGTTTATGGTGCAAGGCCACTGAAGAGAGTGATCCAGAAGGAGGTGCTGAACGAGCTTGCCAAGCTGCTGCTTGAGGGTCGTTTCCAGGAAGGCGATATAATTCAGGTAGATTACCGGGACGGTAAGATGGTATTTGAAAAGGCCCTTCAGGCTGAGGTGGTTGAATAAAAGACCGATTTCAGATTTCAGATTTTAGATTTAAGATTTTAGATTTTAGATTTGGGGCTTTGGTTAAGTAAGTAACCAGAGCCCCGAAAAAAAAGGGGCCTTGCCCCTAAGAAGTAAAAGGAGGTGAGTGTTAATGTCAATCGTAAAATGGTCACCAATGAAGGAGCTTGAGGAGATGAGAAGGGACATGGAAAGGCTCTTTGATGAGTTCTTCGAGCCCATGCGTAGAAGGCGCTGGTGGGGAAAGCCCATTGCTGAGGGTGTGATTGTGCCCAATATCGAGCTGATTGATAAAAAGGATGAGCTGATAGCCAAGATTGAGATCCCCGGGGTTGATAAAAAGGACATCGACCTTACAATTACCGAAAATACCATGACAGTAAAGGGTGAGATTAAAAAAGAGGAGGAGTTTAAAGAGGAAGACTACTATGTCTCGGAGATTCGCTATGGTAGTTTCTCAAGGACCATCCCGTTGCCAGTAGAGATCGACAGCGACAGGGCAAAAGCCTCCTACAAAAATGGTATACTTGAAGTGGTGTTACCAAAGAAGGAAGAGGCAAAGCCAAAGGAGATAAAGGTGGAGGTGTCCTGAAAAAGGGGATACCTCCCCAGTTTTTTATTGTAACCTAAAAACAGGAGGCACAATGAGAAAGGCAAAGCTCAGGAGAAAGACCAACGAGACCGATGTGGATATAGCAATTAATCTGGATGGTAAGGGTAAATGTGATATTCAGACCTCAATACCCTTTGTTGATCACATGCTTACCCTTATGTGCTACCACGGGGGATTTGATCTTACAGTAAAAGCCACAGGTGATGTAGAGGTTGATTATCACCACCTGATGGAGGATATAGGAATAACACTTGGTCAGGCATTGAACAAGGCCCTTGGTGACAAGACCGGAATCAGACGATACGGATTTGCCAGGGTCCCAATGGATGAGAGCCTCTCAGAGGTGGTGGTTGATATAAGTGGCAGGGCCTATCTTGTATACAATGTCAAGAAGAGGTCTGGTCATTTAAAAGACCTGCCAGTGTCTCTTTTTGAGGATTTCTTCAGGGCGCTTACCAATCATGCCATGATAACTCTTCATATAAATCTCTTATACGGTAGAGACCTACACCATATCTATGAGTCAATTTTCAAGGCCTTTGGCCGAGCCCTGAAAGAGGCTACAACCGTGGAAGGTAAAAGGATACCCTCAACCAAGGGAAAGCTATAACTGCCTGATAAGCTCAAGCAAGGCATCCTGACATACCCTGGATGCCTCCGCTGTCTTCCACCTTCGGCGGTCTCTATCTTCCACCAGATTGCTTACACCCCGTATCTGTATGGCAGATATCCCAAACCCAAGGGCAATATGCCCTACTGAGGCGCCCTCCATAGTCTCGCAAAGACACCTGTACTTTCTTCTAAGCCTTTCTGCCCTATCAGAGGTGCCTGTAATGGTTGATACGGTTATAAAACTTCCTTTTTTGGGTTTAAAACCCTTTTTAGCGAGTATACTTTCGGCCTTTTCAGTAAGTTTCTGATCAAAGGGGATTTGATTGTATACCTTCTGCCCGGGCAAAAGCTCAAGGGAAATGCTTTTTAGCGAGCTAAAACCCCTCTTTGTCTGTACCCCTTCTTCGAGATAGATATCATCAGTGCAAAGGACAACATCACCTACAGAAATACCTGTTCCGGGAAAGGCCCCTGCTATACCAAAGTTAATGATAAGTTCTGGCCTGTAAAGTATGGCTGCCAGAGTGGTGGCTGAGGCGGCATTGGCCTTGCCAGGGCCTGAAATTAGCAGAGTGAACAGCCTGTCAGCATACTTGCCCCTGAAGATGGTGATATGTCCTTTTATATCTCTTTTGAGGGGTTTTATTTTGTGTACAATTTCATCACACTCAAAAGGGACAGCACATATCAGGGATAGCCTCTTTATTTTCCTCCGGGCGTTCATGTTTTATAAAACCCTAATTTACAGATTGACTCCTCAGTCAGTAATAGGGTAGAAGGGTATAGGCTTTTCGCTCATTCTCAGCGGCTGTCCGCTATGCCCCCAAAAAGTCTGCGACTTTTCGGGGGCCCTTCGCTTCCGAGGCAGGCAATCTACTTTAGCATCCTGGTGAAGCTATTAGATTGCCTGAATCCGCTCAAACCCTATACCCTTCTGCCCCAATCAATAATTATGACCTTTTTCTATTAGCAACTTAAGGTAATAAGAAGATGTTGACTATATATGCTGATTATTTTAATAATATTCAAGCGAAAATATCCTGTCTTCCGAGGAGGCATCAATGAGTGACCTGAAAAAGATGTATAAAACCATTGTTGAAGATCCCTTCCCACCGGAGATTACAATAGATTTTGGTGGTCAAAAACTGATCTACCGAAAGCGTACCTGGCAGATCAGGGATCCTGAGAAGAACGAGATTATTGAAAGGGGGCTTCGTTACGGAGAAAATCCAGACCAGCCTGCAGCCCTTTATGAGCTTGTAAACGGAAACCTGGTGCTGGGAGGAGTAGAGTTTATCAACCCTGGAAATGGCCTTGTGAGTTCAATAACAGAGGAGGATATGATCCAGGCCGGAAAGCACCCTGGTAAGACCAACCTTACAGATATAGACAATGCCTTGAACATACTGAAGTTTCTGATGAAGAGGCCTGCTGCGGCAATAATGAAACACAACAACCCCAGCGGAGTTGCTTATGGAGATACCATCTCCGAGGCCTACGACAGGGCAAACATGGCAGACCGTATTGCAGCCTTTGGTGGCTGTCTGGTGATCAACAGACCCATGGACAAGGCAACTGCCGAGCTTGTCAGCGAGAACTATCTTGAGGTAGTAGCCGCGCCTGATTATGAGGAGGGGGTTATTGAGATCCTGGCAAAAAGGAAAAATCTGAGGATAGTACGCATTAAAAGGATAGAGGAGCTTCAGAAATATATGGATATGCCCTTTGTGGAATTCAAGGCCTTGATAGATGGGGGATTGATTGTGCAGCAGTCACAGATAAACCGGATCAGATCAAAGGATGATTTTCAGCCTGCCAGGGCAGTTTATCAGGGTAAGGAATACACCATAAAACGGCAGCCAACAGAAGAGGAGTACGAGGATATGCTGTTTGGCTGGCATGTTGAGCAGGGGGTTACATCAAACTCGGTAATCTATGTAAAGGACGGCTGTACTGTTGGAATTGGCACAGGCGAGCAGGACAGGGTTGGTGTTGCAGAGATAGCCGTTTATAAGGCCTATACAAAGTATGCTGATGCCCTGTGTTTTAAGCGCTATGGAATTTCTTACAAGGATTTTGAGCTTGAAGTCAAAAAGGGTAAGCGAGACAGGGCAGCACTGGATGAGATTGATGAGGAGACCAGAAAGGCAAAAGGTGGCCTCATTGGTGCAACCATGGTCTCTGATGCCTTTTTCCCATTCCGTGATGGTGTGGATGTGGGAATAAAAGAGGGAATTCGAGCAGTGGTTCAGCCCGGTGGGTCGCTCAGGGATCATGAGGTTATTGAGGCCTGTAATGAGGCAGGTGTAACAATGGTCTTTACCGGTCAGAGGCTTTTTAAGCACTAAAACATTTTAGATTTTAGATTTCAGATTTATGATTTCAGATTTTAGATTTATTAAAAAGAGGATAAAAGGGATGGAGGTTTTAAATGTCTGATTATGTCTTGGTTGTAGTAACAGCACCAGATGAGGATGTGGCTGCAGGTATTGCTAAGACTGTGGTGGAGGAGAGACTGGCCGGATGCGTGAACATCATAAAAGGGGTAAGGTCCATTTATAGCTGGGAAGGCAGGATCGAGGATGAACCAGAGGTGGTGATGTTGATAAAGACAAGGCAGAACCTATACAAGTCCCTTGAAAGAAGAATCATTGATCTACATCCCTACAGTGTTCCAGAGGTAATATGTATTGAACTAAAGGACGGCTCCGATAGTTATTTTAAATGGCTTAAAGAGGTAACTGCAACTATTATTGGTTGATACGGGTATGCAACTTTGTAGTGGTGGATTCAGAGGGCGGCATATGCCGCCCTCAATCATTTATACTGCCTCTACAGCCTTAACCTCAGGGATGTCCTGTTTCAGTGTTGCCTCAATTCCGCCTTTTAGTGTCATTATTGACATAGGACAGTGACCACAGGCACCGGTTAGCCTTACCTTAACCACATTGTCCTCTGTTATTTCAACAAGCTCAACATCACCACCGTCACGCTGAAGTGCAGGTCTTATCTTATTGATCACTTCCTGGACCTTATTTTTGTCGATCATTATCTATTACCTCCTTTTGGATTGTTTCCAGACAAAAACCGTCTTATTTAGATTATAAACCAAGAGGGATGAAAAAAACATGATAAGGCTCATAAAGCCCTTGCAGATACGGCCTAAGAGCTGGAAGATCGTAATGGAATAAAACCGTAAGATTCATAAATTGACTGGGCCTCATCAGAAAGGATAAAGTCTAAAAACCTGGAGGCATTTTCAGGATTTGGGGCATCCTTAAGCCTGGCAACATAATAGGTAACAGCGTCTCTTTGATCCAGTTCCTCACCTGGCTCTATGATCTCTATATCAAGACCCTCTTTGAGGGCATGAACCGCCTCGGTTGACCACACCGGACCCACATCTACAGTGCCCAGTTTCAGCCTCAAAGGTGTTTCCCTGTGATGAACAATTGTTAAAATGGTGGTTCCCTCTGCCCTTTTTTCCTCCATTATTCTGTGCACGAGCTCCTTTCCACCTGCTTTTTCATACATATCAAGAATATAGGTTGTAATATTTTCCATGGCACCTGGTTGTGAGATTCTCACATCCGATCTGGCCAGGTCTGTAACCTTTTTTATATTGGCTGGATTGCCCTTTCTTGTAATAAGCACAATCCTGTTATGCAGATAGGGATGATAGGATTTTATCAGACCAAGGGTCTGAAGCTCTTCCATTGCCTCCTTTGTGACGGATGTGTATATGTCGGGCCTGCCTGTTATTACCCTTCCCTTGAATACAGCCCCACCTGCCTTAATCTGTTCGAATTCCAATCCTGGTGGAAGGGTTTCATAAAAGATCTTCTTTACCTCTGGATGTCTTTTCCTGAAGGCAGCAAGGAGTTCATCCATAACCATAAACTGATTGCCGGCCATGAAAAGTACAAGATCAGCATCGTCAGCATACTGGAGATTATGAAGATCATCAGCCCTTGTAGCCGGAATCTCGGGGTATTGTTCCTGATATTTCATCCTGTCCTCCGGTTGATTTATTACTCTGTGGTGTCTGAATATTCATAAGTATATCTCAAAACAGTAGGGATTACAAGCATGTTGGGCTGTTTTTATTCAAATTTAAAACAAAAGATGGTATATTATCTTTTAAGAAACTTTTTGAGATTTAAAGGAGACGGGAAAATGGCCTCCATAATACCTGCTGACGCACGAGAGGTTTTAAAGAAGGAGTTTTCAGCCTTAAAAAGAGATGTTCATCTTTATCTTTACACCAAAAAGGGGATTAACGACAGATATAATGAGCAGACCATCAAGCTTCTTAATGAGCTTTCAAGGATTAGCTCCAGAGTCAAGGTTAAAAAACTGAACTCAAAAAGCCCCTTTATTAAACAATACTCATTGCAGGATAGCTCACCTGTAATCCTGATCGAACCCGAAAAGTACCCTATCATAATGCTTGGTGCTCCTTTAGGAGAGGAGGGTCGTACACTAATAGGTACTATTATGATGGTCTCAGAGGGTAAGGGGATTTTGTCGCCTGAATCTTCAAAGCGTATTAAAGCCCTGAAGCACGATAGAGAAATAATGGTCTTTGTAAGCCCAACCTGTCCGTACTGTCCGCAACAGGCCCTATATGCTATTTCAGCTTCAATAGAAAACCCCAAAAGGGTTACGACAAAGATTATAGAGATATTTGAAAACAGGAGCTTATCGGAGATCTATTCTGTATCCACGGTGCCCCAGACCGTAATTAACGGAAACACCACTTCGGTAGGGCTTCAGCCAGAGGAGGTATTTGTAGATACCATATTTACAGGTGCGCCTGTTGAGGCCCATGCACCAGTGGCTAAGAAAGAGGTTATCAAGAAGGACCTGGTTATTGTAGGTGCAGGGCCTGCAGGACTAACGGCTGCCATCTATGCTGAAAGATCGGGGCTTTCCACGGTTGTTATAGAGCGAGGTGCAATTGGTGGGCAGGTTGCAGTAACACCGATTGTAGAGAACTACCCTGGTTATACCCGTATTCCTGGTAAGACATTGATGGATATGATGGCCCAGCAGGCCCTGCAGTATACCGAGATCCATCAGGGAGAGGAGGTATTAAAGATAACAAGAACTAAAAAGGGGCTTTTTAATATAAAGACCACTTCCAACCGTTACCAGGCCAGGGCTGTGCTTCTTGCCACCGGAGCAGAGCATAAAAGGCTTGGTGTGCCCGGAGAGCAGAGATTCTTTGGTAGAGGAGTGAGTTACTGTGCTACCTGCGATGGTTATTTCTTCAAGGATGGTAAAAAGGTGATCATGGTTGGTGGAGGAAACTCGGCAATAACAGAGGCCCTTTATCTTGAGAGTATAGGAGTGGATGTAACTGTAGTACATAGAAGAGATACCCTCAGGGCAGAAAAAAGGCTCCAGGAGAACCTCTTTGAAAGGAAGATACCGGTTTTGTGGAATACCGTGGTAGAGGAGATATACGGTGACGAGATTGTCAGAGGTGTAAGGCTAAAAAACACAAAGGACAACTCAGTATCGGATATGAAACTGGATGGAGTCTTTATTGCCATTGGTTACGAACCAAACAATGCCCTTGCCAGGATGCTGGGGCTTAAGCTTACACAGGATGGATATATAAAGGTTGATAGACACCAGCGGACATCCATGCCCGGGGTGTATGCTGCTGGAGATATCACTGGCGGTGTAAAGCAGATTGTTACTGCTGTTGGCCAGGGTGCCACCGCAGCAGTTACCGCCTTTGAGGATCTGATGAACCCCTACTGGAAGGGCAAGGGAGATATGTTTTAAGGCTGAAGATGCTGAAATTTTTAAACTAACGGAGGACAATGGATGATAACACTCAATTTTGCAAACCTGATGGAAGAGGTTATAGGAAAAAACGGACTTACAGAAAGGGAAATAGAGGATTTTAAACCCGAGGCACAAAAGGCATTTCAGCAGTTAATACAACGAAAATGGAAGGAGCTTGATTTTCTTGATCTACCAGAGCAGGATACCCTGAAAATAAAGGAAATAGCAAGGCAGACTGTTGATGATTCAGAGTATTTTCTTTTACTTGGAATTGGTGGCTCTGCCCTTGGTCCCAGGGCAATTCTTGAGGCCCTGAGCCCCCTTCATAACCTGAGAAGAACACCCAGGGTTTTTATATATGACAATGTTGACCCAAGAACCATAGATGCCATACTTGAGATAATTGATCTGAAAAAGACCACTGTAAATGTAATAACCAAATCGGGAAGTACTGCTGAAACAGTGGCATCCTTTATGATTCTGTGGGAACAGATGCAGAAGCTATACGGTGAAGAGGCTTTCAAGAGATTTATTGCCACCACTGACCCGGAGAAGGGAAATCTAAGGGAGATAGTCAGACGTTATGGGATGTCTTCCCTGGAAATCCCACCTGGTGTAGGTGGCAGATACTCTGTGCTTTCCCCTGTTGGGCTTTTGCTTGCAGAGGTGATCGGGGTCGATTCCAAGGAGTTGTTGCTTGGTGCCAGGGATATGAGACAGAGGTGCATGGAGGAGGATTTATGGAAAAACCCGGCACTACTACTTGCCTCAGCCCTTTACAAGTTTGGACAGGCTGGAAGAACAATTGATGTTATTATCCCATACGCAGATGGTTTGAAGTCCTTTTCAGAATGGTTCTGTCAGCTATGGTCAGAAAGCCTTGGAAAGCTTGGGTTGGGTCTTACTCCATATCCATCGGTAGGTACCACAGATCAGCACTCCCAGCTTCAGTTATGGATGGAGGGCCCTGAAGATAAGGTGGTGCTTTTTATAAGGGTGGAGGATTATGGAGTAGATAGAAAGATACCCATTGTGTTTGAGGATATGGATGGGCTTAACTATCTATCAGGGCATAGCCTTTCTGAGCTTATCAAGGCTGAGGAGGAATCCAGTGAACTGGCCCTTGCAAAGGCAGGCAGGCCCAATGCCAGGATTACAGTACCTTCAGTGGATGCATACCATCTCGGGCAGCTTTTTATGTTTTTTGAGATTGTAACAGCCTTTACCGGTTTTATGCTTGGTATAAATCCCTTTAACCAGCCAGGTGTTGAGGAAGGCAAGCACTTCACCTACGGAATGATGGGAAAGAAAGGTTTTGAGGAAAGGCGTAAAGAGGTTGAGGCATCAAGGGAAAGAAAGATCTGCTGGACTCTTTAGAATGAATCCATCATCAAGGGGCATCTTCCTGCTTGTACTGCTTCTTTTATTTATAGGCCACAGTACATGGGCAGAGTGTCGATATGTTTATGTAAAAAGGGTGGTCGATGGTGATACCTTTGTTTTTTCTAAAAACACAAGGGTGAGGCTTCTTGGTGTAGATACACCGGAAAGTGTAGCTGGCAGCAGACCGGTCCAGTGGTATGGAAAGAGGTCGTACTGGTGGCTGGCCGAGAAGATACAGGGTAAAAGGGTCTGTCTCAAAAGGGATCCAAACAAACAGATTGATAAAGACCATTATGGAAGGCTTTTAAGGTATGTATGGGTTGATGGATTGTTTATAAACAGAGAGATTATCAGGCAGGGGTTGGGTCGGCTATATCACAGGGAGCCCTTTAAGTATTTATATGAGTTTCGATTCCTTGAGTTTGAGGCAATCAGACATGGCAAGGGGTTATGGAACCTCAGGGAGCAGATGAAATGGAAAGAAAAGATAATCAGGAATCTGAAACTGCTTGCCCAGTGCAGTGATCTGGAAGGCATAATCTGCCCCTGGCAGGCAAGAGGATATATTGGCCAGAGAAAGACCGTCCGGATGTTTGTCCATAAAACCCATGATGCAGGAAAGAGGTTTCTGCTTAACAGCGAGGTTGACTATCGTGCCTGGGATAATCTGACGGTTGTTGTTTTAAAAGGCCGCCGAAGTGCTCTGGAGCTTGATCGATACCTCTGGGGTAAAACCATTGAGGTTACAGGCACCATTACAGAGTATAAAGGACGCCCTGAGATAGTGATCAAAAGTGCCGATTCCATAAAAATAATTAATTAATCCTGTGGAGGAGCTATGTTTACAGCTGCTTTAAGGGAGATCTTTCATACCAATCTTGGTGTGAAGAAAGGTGAAAGGGTTCTTATATTTACAGACAGGCCCACGAAGCGTGACCATGTATCAGAGGAGGATCTGATCAGGTGGCAGCGATTGAAGGATCTGCTGTACCTGCTTGAGGACACAGCACGGGGATTTACCTCCAATGTGCTGACCTGTATTTATCCATCCAGGGGAGGACATGGTAAGGAGCCACCAGAGAGGGTATGGAGACTGGCCTTTGGAGAGAAGGCAGTGGATGAATTAAAAAACCGCGGGGTGCTTAAAAGAATACTGAATAAAAAGGCAACAGAAGAGGATATCCGGGTGGCTGAAAAGACAATAAAACGTTTTTCCAGAAAACCGGTTCAGGTGGTTGTGGCTGTGTCAAACTACTCAACAAGTCACACCAGATTCAGGGATTTTCTTACCCGTATTTTTGGTGCCCGCTATGCCAGCATGCCTCTTTTTGATATATCCATGCTTGAAGGGGCCATGGATGTGGATTGGAAGGAGCTGAAGAGACGGACCAGGAGGGTTGCAACGCTACTTAGAAAGACAGTAGAGGTTGAGCTTACAACACCAAACGGTACAGTACTCAGGTTTTCCAAAAAGGGTAGAAGGGTGCAGGAGGACAACGGCGACCTGAGAAGGCCTGGCTCCTTTGGGAACCTCCCGGCTGGTGAGGTGTTTTTTGCACCTCTTGAAGATAGCTCTGAGGGTACCCTTGTGCTTGAATGGGCCCCTACAAGACATCTTGACTCACCTGTAACAGTCACAATAAAGGATGGAAAGGCAGAGGAGGTAACAGGAAAGGAGCCCTTTGTTGAGGTGTTAAAAGAGAAGTTTTCAGAAAGAGAGGAAAACAGGTTTATTGCAGAATTTGGGATAGGGACCAATGACAGGGCCCGCAGGCCAGACAACATCCTTGAGTCTGAAAAGATACTCGGTACTGTTCATGTGGCATTTGGTGACAACAGCTCTTTTGGTGGAAAGGTAAAGACCCCCTTTCATCAGGACTTTGTATTCTTCCACCCCACGGTAAAGCTGAAGCTGAAGGATGGCTCTGAGGTTTTCCTGCTCAGAGACGGCAGGATGTTGGATTAGTTAAGAGTAGATAATTTATAATATCCTGATGATTCACTTCAAGAATGTAACAAAGATATACGACAATATTACGGCCCTGAGAAATATCTCCTTCTCCATTGAAAAAGGCGAATATGTATTTGTTACCGGTCCATCTGGTGCAGGCAAAAGCACCCTGCTCAAGCTTATTTATCTGGCAGAAAAGCCTGACGAGGGTATTATCTCCATAGCCGGTTATAGTACGGATACTTTAAAAGACAGGGCTATACCATATCTGAGAAGAAACATTGGTGTGGTATTTCAGGACTTCAAGCTGCTTGAAAATAAAAATGTATACGACAATATAGCCATTGCACTCAGGATAAGGGGGGTTGGCGAAAGAGAGATACGGGAAAGAGTGCATGAGGCCCTAAAACTGGTAAACCTCAGGCACAAGGCCGACAGCCTGCCCTCGGCTCTATCAGGTGGAGAACAGCAGAGGGTTACCATAGCAAGGGCTATTGTTGGTGAGCCAACAGTGTTGCTGGCTGACGAGCCAACAGGTAATCTTGATGCCGACAATGCAGCAGGCATAATGAAGATCTTTCGTGAAATAAATGCTCGGGGCACCACAATACTCTTTGCCACCCACAACAGAGATCTTTACAAGAACACAGGCTGCAGGGTAATAAAGCTTGACAGTGGAAATATAGTGTATGATGATCTGGAGTAAAGGGTAATGTTTTATTCAGCAAAGGTTGCACTTAAGAGTCTATGGTTTTACAGGTGGATAAATCTGCTTTCTGTTCTGACCATTGCCACAGGGCTGTTCATTTATGGGGTCGTACTGTTTTCCCTGTATAATCTTGAAAGAGCCACACAGAGGGTGCCTGAAAAGTTTACCATCACCGTTTTTCTTAAAAACCGTACCACTGAAAAACAGATTCAAAGGCTCGTGGATAGCCTGTCCAGGGAAAGGATCATAAGCCGAGTAAAGTATATATCAAAAGAGCAGGCCCTTGAGGAACTCAAGGACTCCCTGGCAGATGCAGCCTATGTGCTTGAGGGACTTGATGAAAACCCTCTGTTTCCCTCTTTGGAGATAAAGCTTAATGAGGATGCCTTCGATAAAAAGGAAACAGAACTATTTATAAAACGACTGAAGGGGCTTGAGATTGTAGAGGATGTCTTCTATGGCGAGGATATCTTTAGCACAATAAAGAGCCTCTATCAAAACTTTCGTGTTGTAGCATTAACATTAATAGTGCTTTTTTCAGTGGCTGTTGTTTTTGTCTGTTACAGCACTGTAAAGATACTGTTTTTCAGAAGAAAAGAGGAGATAGAGATATACAAACTACTCGGGGCCACAAAGGGCTTTATCAGGGGGCCTTTCATTTTTGAAGGAACCTTCATCGGAATCCTGGGAGGCCTTTTAGCCTCTGGAGCATTGTATACAATATTCAGTGTATTAAAAGGGTTCGGTAATCCTGAGATACCTCTAATGCGAACACTTGAACTTAACCCGATTATCATGGTAATTGTACCGGTTTCAGGTATGGTGCTTGGTTTTATTGGTTCAATAATAGCACTTGGAAGACTGAAATACTGATATGACCCTCTGGAAAAGATATATCATTCCTCTGTGTTTCATAGTGGGTCTTTCCCTTATTTCGTCATTTTCATATGCAAATATTAAAAACCCGAAAGAGGAATATCGAAAGATTCAAAGGGAGATTAAAAAGCGCGAGCTTGCGGTCAAGAAGGCAAGAAAACGGGAATACTCCATACTTGCTGAGCTGGAAGAGACCAACAAAAAGCTTGATGAGCTTAAAAAGAAGATCAGAGCACAGAGGAAAAAGATTTACAGGACAAAGAAACAGCTTTCCAGGCTCAGAAAGAATATGGGTGAACTTGGGCACAGGATCCAGAGGCAGAAGAGATGGCTCAAACGAAAGATCATTGCCATGCAAAAGTACGGCTATTCATCTTTTATGGTAAATCCCAGGGAACCAGAGAGTAAATTTAATCCAGACCCAATGCTGGTTTTGATGACCTCTGAGAATATAAACCAGATGTTTCGTCTCTGGCATTATCTGAAGAGACTGGCAGATTATGAATACTCCCTTCTTCATAGCTATAATGAAGACCTTGCCAGGCTTCAAAGACAGAACAGAAAGTATACAAAACTACTTAAAAGGCTATCGGCGCAGGAGGCTGAACTCAGAAAACAGGAGGACAGTTTAAGACAGAGCAAGAAAAAGAAAAGGCAATTGCTTGCATCTATAAGACGGGAAAAGAGCCTTTACAAGAAAATGATTGCTGAACTCAAGGCCCAGTCAAGGAAACTCAGAAAACTTATAGAGGAATCAGAAAAGCAAAAGTTCCTTTTCAAAGGATTTTCTAAAAGGAAGAGAAAGCTTATGTGGCCGGTTCGTGGTGTTGTAGTAATTCCATACGGCAGTTACAGGGATCCCAAGTTCAAAACCCCGGTGTTTCATAATGGTATTCATATAAAGACCTCAGAGGATGCCATTGTCAGAGCCGTTTATGGCGGAAAGGTGGTTTTTGCTGACTGGTTCAAAGGCTACGGGAAGGTGGTTATAGTTAACCACGGAGAGGGATACCATACCGTATACGCAAACCTGAGTGAGATTTTTTTAAACAAAGGAGATATAATAAAAGAAGGAGACCAGATTGGAAGGGTTGGGGAATCAAGTACCATAAATGCTCCTGATCTTTATTTTGAGGTGCGTTATAAAGGCAGGCCCCTTAACCCCCTCCACTGGCTGAAAAAGAAATAGAATTCTGGAGGTTTTGAGATGAAGAGGATAAAAGTTCTGCTGGCAATTGCAACGGCTGTGATGATATTTTTTGCTGCCCAGGCTCTGGTAATTCAGTGGTCCATGCCATCGGCTGTTGCAGATTCATCAGATTATGAAAAGCTCAAACTCTTTACTGAGGTCCTGGAGATTGTAAAGAAAAGCTATGTAGAAGAGGTAAATACTAAGGATCTGATATACGGTGCAATAAGGGGGATGCTCCGAACCCTGGACCCCCATTCCGGTTTCATGCCTCCTGATGCATATAAAGAGATGAGGATTGATACAAAGGGTGAATTCGGAGGGCTTGGTATCAAGATTGGTATCCGTAATGGTGTGCTTACTGTAATAGCACCAATTGAGGACACACCAGCCTGGAGGGCTGGTATAAAGGCTGGCGATAAGATTATTAAGGTTGATGGCGAGTCAACCAAGGATATGACCCTTTTTGAGGCTGTAAAGAAGATGAGAGGGCCAAAGGGAACCAAGGTTACTTTAACAATAATGCGTGAAGGATGGAAGGAGTTTAAGGACTTTACAATAGTCAGAGACATAATCAAGATAAAGAGTGTTAAATATAAGGTAGTTGATGACGGAATAGGCTATGTAAAGATTAACCAGTTCCAGGAACATACAGCAGATGAGCTTGAAAAGGCCCTTAAAGCCCTTGATGAAAAGGGTATTGATTCCATGATTCTCGACCTCAGGAACAACCCTGGTGGGCTTTTAAGAAGTGCCATTGATGTGGCCGAGCAGTTTTTACCACCTGACAGGCTGGTGGTATACATAAAGGGACGTAGCGGGGATAAAACCGAATACTACACGAGAGGAAAGAGAAAACACTACAACTGGCCAATGATTGTGCTTGTTAACTACGGTAGTGCCTCAGCCTCTGAGATCGTGGCTGGTGCATTGAAGGACTGGAACAGAGCAGTAATCCTTGGTGTTAAGACCTTTGGAAAGGGTTCGGTGCAAAGCGTAATCCCATTAAGTGATGGCTCAGGCCTCAGGCTCACTACTGCCAAGTACTATACACCAAAGGGTATATCCATCCAGAACACAGGAATAGAGCCTGATATAGAGGTAAAGCTGGTGGTTAAAAATGGTAAGGGCCACCCAATACTGAGAGAAAAAGACCTTGAAAGACATCTTGAGAACGAGCAGCTAAAAGGCAAGGAAAAGAAGGAGCAGAAGGAGGAGAAAAAACCAGTAATCGTTCCATTACAGATAGATGAAAAGGAGGATGTCCAGCTTCAAAGGGCAATCGATGTGCTGAAGAGCTGGCGGGTCTTCAAAAAGAAGGTTGCCTGAGCTTTACGATGTTATGTCGCGCATAATCTTTGATATAGAGACCATAGGGCAGGACTTTGAAAGCCTCGATGAAACCCAGCAGGAGTACTTCCTCAGATATGCTGAGACAGAGGAAGAGGAGGAAAGGGTAAAAGAGAGCCTGGGGCTATATCCTCTTACTGGTGAGATTGTTGCCATTGGTATGCTTAATCCTGATTCAATGAAGGGGGTTGTTTATTTCCAGGCACCCGATGAGACACTAACACCCTTTGAAGAGGATGGTATAAGGTTTGAGACAGGCACTGAAAAGGAGATACTTGAGAGATTCTGGGATGTTGTAAAAAGCTATGATCAGTTTATAACCTTCAATGGAAGGACCTTTGATTGCCCCTTTATTTTGATTCGTTCTGCAATACACCGGCTAAAACCCACCCGAGAGCTGATGCCTAACAGATACAATGGTCCTCACATAGATCTGCTTGATCAGCTTACCTTTTATGGGGCCACCAGAAGGCGGTTCAGTCTTGATATGTGGTGTAAGGCCTTTGGAATAAAAAGCCCCAAAGACGAAGGCATAACAGGTTTAGATGTCAAAAGGCTGTTTAATGAGGGCCGCTATATCGATATTGCCAGGTACTGTGTGAGGGATCTTATTGCAACCAGGGAGTTGCTATTTTTCTGGGAGAGGTATCTGAAGTTTTCACCTGCATAATTTTTAAGTTAAAGGAGGGAGTATATGAGGAGGGGGATACTGGTATTGTCAATTGTCATTTTTTTACTACCTTTTACAATTTCAAACAATAATATCAGTGCCCAGACAAAAAAAGACATTAACAGCGCTACTGTAGCCGATCTCATGGAAATAAAGGGGATTGGCAGGAAACGGGCTGTCAAGATAGTACGGTTTATAAAAAAAAGGGGTGGGGTTGAAAGCATTGATGATTTACTTGAGATTAAAGGTATTGGAAGGGGATTACTCAAAAAGATAAGAGAGGTCTTTGAGGTAAAAGATTCTGTCTCTCCTGATCATTAATTTTCTCTGATTTTTAACATCAACAAGCCACCAGATAAAAAAAGGCCGGCTACAAGAAGTACGCCCATTCTTTGATTGCCTGTAATGGAAGAGATGAGCCCAAAGGCGGCCGGTCCGATTATCGAGGATGTCTTGCCTGACAGGGCATAAACACCGAAGTATTCGGCCTCTTTACCGGGCGGGATAAATCTGGTAAAAAGTGCCCTTGATGCAGCCTGCAGGGTACCAAGGAACACACCACCTGCAGAGGCAACCACCCAGAATGAGGTCTTGTCCTTTATTAGAAAGGTCCAGACACTAAGGGCAAACCATACTGATATTGAAAGCATAACCACCTTCCAGGGGCCCCATCTGTCGGTTGGCCCCGAAAATACAAAGGCCCCGAGGGCTGCCATTGCCTGAATAAATAGATACAAAAAGAGTAATTCCTTTTCTTTAAAACCCAGGGTGGTAGAAGCAAAGAGACTCGAGAAGATTATGATAGTATTCAGTGCATCTTTATATAAAAAATAGGATGCTAAAAACAGAAGCACCCTTTTGTTTTTTGTGACCTCTTTCAGGGTCTGAATGGTCTGTTCTATACCCTTTTTAACTCCATTTATTATGGAACTCTTTTTAGTATCAGCAGGTAGATACAAAAAGGCTGGCACAGAAAAAAACAGAAAAAAAGCCCCTGTAAAGGGCCATATAAGATAACTGAGTCCTCTGTTGAACATCCATAGTGCTACAAACAGTGAGACAATTGAGCCAAGGTAGCCAGCACCAAAACCAAGGCCAGAGAGCCTGCCTCTGCTACCTTTATCAGCAATGTCGTTTAGATAGGCATTATAGAATACAAAGGCTCCCTCTGTTGTGGTGTTTGCAATCACCACAAACATGGTGGCAAGAAGAAGGTCTCCCTTCTGGGGTATAAACAGGGCTGCTGTTGATACACAGGCTGTAAGGGTGTAGATAAAGAGCAGCCTCTTTCTTCTCCCTGAGTAATCAGAAATACCACCCATCAAAGGGGATGACAGGGCTACCAGGGCCATGCTAATAGAGATAGCCCAGCCCCACCAGAGGTCTGCCTGCGTGGGTGATTGGGCAATTGCCTTTGAGAAATAAACAGGAAAGAGTACAGCTAAAATTACGGCTGAATAAGAGGAGTTGGCAAAGTCATAAAGACACCAGCTTGCTGCCTGACATCTCCTGCTACCTTTAAACACAGTGTATTCAGGATTAACTGCTTAGTTCGTGAACCAGTTTTACCAGTGTTTTTGCCTTCTCCGGTGGTGTTTGCGGAAGTATGCCATGGCCAAGGTTGAATATATGTCCTTTAGCCCTTGAACCCTTTTTTAGTATGTCCTTGACCTTTGTTTTCAGCGTTGTGTCATCTGAGAAAAGGGCCAGTGGATCAAGGTTCCCCTGTATGGCTGTTTCCTTGCCAATCCTTGTGATAGCCTTACCTATATCAACTCGCCAGTCTATACCGATCACATCAGCTCCGGAGCTGCGAGCAAGTTCTAAGAGTCCACCACAGTTGTTAACAAAGTATATAATCGGGACATCATGGGATTTGAGGTTCTCAATTGTCTCCTTTACATAGGGAAGAGAAAACTCCCTGTAATCATCAGGTGCAAGGGCACCTGCCCAGGAATCAAAGATCTGTACAGCCTGGGCCCCTGCCTTTATCTGGGCCCTCAGATAGGATATTGTGGTTTCGGTTATCTTCTGCATAAGAGCGTGGAATACCTCGGGGGCTGAGAACATCATCTTTTTGGTTTCCAGAAAGTTCTTGGAGCTACCCCCCTCTATCATATAAGTTGCAAGTGTGAAAGGGGCACCGGAGAATCCGATAAGGGGTACCTTTTTTCTTAATCTTTTACGAAGAATCTTTATTGTATCAAGCACAAAGGGCACATCCTTTTTTGGCTCAATAGTTCTCAGGGCCTCAATATCCTTCATCTTTCTTACTGGTTTCGACAGCCGGGGCCCCTTTTTCTCGAGGAATCTAAGCCTCATACCCATTGGTTCAAGGGGTATCAGGATATCAGAGAAAAGGATTGCAGCATCCACCCCGAGTATATCAACAGGTTGCATTGTTACCTCTGCTGCCAGTTCAGGGGTTTTACAGAGTGTAAGAAAATCGGCCTTTGCCCGTACTGCCTGGTATTCTGGCAGGTATCTGCCAGCCTGACGCATTATCCATATGGGTGTGTAATCCACCTTTTCGCCTCTACAGGCACGCAGGAAGGTATCGTTCATTATGCCTCCTTCTTGGCAATCAGTTTCTTTTTCATCTTCACCGGTATGTGGCTGCAAAAGGGCTCCTCTTCAAGGTAGTCTCCTGTTACAGCATAGGCACGGGCACGACAGCCTCCACAGACATTAATATACTCGCATGAGCCACAACGGCCTTTATAGCTTTTGAAATCTCGAAGTTCCCGAAACAACTCGGAGTTTTCCCATATTTCCTTAAAGGATTGTTTGAATATATTGCCGGCTGCCTTTGGAAAATAACTACAGGGCAGCACATTGCCATCCACATCTATCAGGCATATTAACTGGCCTGCTATGCAGCCCTTGGCACCACCGGTTGAGAATTTCAGGGAGCGACGTTCAAACTTCTGCCCTTCCTCTTTTGATTTCTGAAGCACAATTCTGTAATAATGAGGAGCGCAGGTTGGCCTTACAAGCATCTCCTTCTCGAGCTTCTCCATATCGTAATGCCACTGAAGGATTTCCTCGTAATCTTCCTTTGAAATAAGTTCGTTCATTATCTCTTCGCCCCTGCCTGTTGGAACAATCATGAACATATACCAGGCGGTTGCACCGAGTTCCTTTGCAAGTTTATAGACCCTGGGAATCTCCTCCTGATTTCTCTTTGTGAAGGATGAATTGATAATAAACTCTATGCCGTGCTTCCTGAATAGCCTTGCTGCCCTTACGGTTCCTTCAAAGGCCCCCTGCTGTTTTCTGAAGTCGTCATGTACCTCGGCAGTGGAGCCATCAAGGCTCAGGGAAACGATTTTAATACCTGAGGCCTTAATCTTTTCACACTTTTCGTCGTCAATCAAAACACCATTTGTTGCCATGCACATCCTCAGGCCCAGTTTGGTACCATGGCTGGCAATATCAAAAACATCCTCTCGCAACAGGGGCTCACCACCTGAGAGCACTACAACAGGCTTTGCATAACTTGCAATATCTTCAAGTACCTTGAAGGCCTGTTCAGTTGAAAAGTCAGGATGTTCCTTTACCACCTCTTCGGAGGCGGAACGGCAGTGTACACATCTGAGGTTACATCTGCGTGTAATCTCCCAGGCTATCCATTTTGGTTTAAACTCTGTGATCATTTGCCCTCCAGGCTTTGGGTAAACCCAAAATAACTCACCTATTATACCCCTATTGGAGCTAATTTTTCATTCCAGAGATGCTCTTCGATAGCCCGTAGAAGGGGTGTAAAGGAGGATTTATCAATGGCAGATATGCCAATTCCATGGTATCTATGACAGATATTATAGACCTCTTCAGGTGGGAGCCTGTCTATTTTATTGAATACCAGTAGGCGTTCCTTTTCTGACAGACCGAGTTCGTCCAGGATCTTTTCAACCGATTCGATCTGATCGGGAAAACGTGGGTTGGAGATATCAACAAGATGTATTAATAGATCGGCATCATGCAGTTCCTCAAGGGTTGACTTGAAGGCAGCAATAAGATCCTTGGGCAGGTCTCTGATAAAGCCAACGGTATCAGTAATTATTATCTCCCTTTCCCTTGGGAACCTTAATCGTCGGCTTGCCGTATCAAGGGTTGCAAACATACGCTCCTCAGTAAAGGTGTTACTGTGGGTAAGGTTATTTAACAGTGTTGATTTTCCAGCATTTGTATAACCGATTATTGATACAATTGGGATGTTCTTCTGCTTTCTTCTGTGTTTGCGTTGTCTTCTTGCCTCAGCAAGTTTTTTTAACTCTCTTTCAAGCAGACTTATTCTCTCCCTTACCCTACGGCGGTCTATCTCAAGCTTGGTCTCACCAGGGCCCCTGCCACCTATGCCACCGGTAAGACGACTCATTGCTGTGCCCTTCCCGCTCAGGTGCGGAAGTCGGTAGCGCAGCTGAGCCAGCTCTACCTGTACCTTGCCGTCTCTGGTATGGGCACGTTTTGCAAATATATCTAAAATGAGCTGTGTTCTATCAATAACCTTGAGTTCTGTAAGCTCGGAGATTGCCTTCATCTGCGAAGGAGTAAGGTTCTGGTCGAATATAAGCAGGGTGGCACCCTTTGAGAGGGCATTTATTATCAACTCCTTCAGTCTTCCCATACCCATGAGGTATCTGGGGTTTACCTCTTTAACACGCTGAATCACCCTGTCTAAAACCACAACATCAGCCGAAAGGGCAAGCTCCTGAAGCTCATCAAGACACTCCTCCTGACGGTATCTGGGCTCCTTTGAGATACTTATCAATATGGCCCTTTCTCTTGGGTCATCCTGGTCAATAACCCTTTTACGATTCATCTCCTCTTCTAAGGACTGGATAAACTCTTTAAAGTTCAGGCTAAAGGAGGAGATATGGGCAGGGGGTAATATCTCAAGGTCATTAGAGTCAGGTTTTAAATGGGCAGAATAGACCGTATGGGGTGTACCGTTTTTTATTCCAAGGGCAACAAAAATATCAAACCTTAAAAGGGCAAGGTCTGTAAGGTCATCCTGATTAAGGGGTTCATTGTAGAGATGTGTATGGATTAGCCTTAGCCCTCTTAAGGGTTTACGGCCCAGGGGGTAGTCTTCAAGTGATGGAATCATAATACCCTTTGTATCACCAACTATCACATGGGTAACGATTCCTTTCCTGTTAAGAAGGACTCCCACCTGCCGGTTTATACTGGATGATATCGATACAAGATAGTTTGCAAACTCGGTTGTAAAAACTGCCTCAGGAGGGATCTTCCTTCTGTAGATCTTTTCTAAAAGGTTTCGCTCACTCTTTTTAAGACCGCCTGTTTCTCCGCAGATGGCTGCTATTTAGCTTCCTCCTTCAGGGCCTCTTTAATTGCTTTGGCAAGGGTCTTACGTGTGAAAGGTTTTTGTACAAAGCCTTTTGCCCCGCTCTTCATTAATTCTCTTATTCCAGATAGCCCATCATCAGTATAACCAGATGCTATTATTATTTTAACATTTTTCTCTATATTTTTAAGCCTCTGAAACACCTCGGCACCGTTTAACTTTGGCATAATCATATCAAGTATAACCAGGTCGATTTCATCCTTTTTTTCCCTGAATATCTCAAGGGCTTCAACTCCGTCATTAGCTATAGTTACCCTGTATCCGAGAGGTTCAAGCAGATCTTTTACTAAATCGGTTATTTCTTTCTCATCGTCAACAACCAGTATGTGAGCATTGCCCTCGAGCTGTTCTGGCCGTAACTCTTCTTCGGTCTGTGCCCTTCCTTTAGCTACTGGCAGGTATACGCTAAAACGGGTGCCTTTGTTTGGCTCTGAATAAAGATTGATATAACCACCATGGTTAGTGATTATTGAATGCACAATGTAAAGACCAAGGCCTGTACCACGACCTTTTTCTTTTGTCGTGAAGAAGGGATCAAAGATTTTACTCTGCATGTCCTTGTCTATGCCAATGCCAGTGTCAGAAACAGAGAGCTTGACAAAACCATTATCAGACTTTAGTCCGTTGGCCGCTCCGTTTTCTCTGCCCACCTTTTCTGTTTTAATGTGTAATATGCCCCCGTTTGGCATGGCATCACGAGCATTTATGGCGAGATTCATTATAACCTGATGTAGCTGTGAGGGATCGGCTTTTATTGGTGGGAGGTTTTTAGTAAGGGTAACCTTTATCTCTATGTCTTTAGGAATGCTTCTTTTTATGAGTTCTATTGCCTCTCGCACTATTGTATTAAGGTCGGCAACCTTTAATTCTAATTTTTCTTTACGGGTAATATTAAGTATCTTGTTGGCAAGATCAGCGCCTTTTTGTGCAGATCTCTCTATTATATCCACAGCCTTTATAACCTTTTCTCCCTTGTCCTTTACAGCATCTTTAAGTATTTCGGCATAACCTAAAATTGCAGTTAGTATGTTGTTAAAATCATGTGCGATTCCACCTGCAAGTGTGCCGATTGCCTCCATCTTTTGAGCTCGCAGGAGCTGTTCGTAGAGTTTCTTTTCCTCGGTAATATCACGCTGTATTGAAACAAATTGACTGATTTCACCAGAGTCGTCAAACAGTGGAAAGATTACAGTAGAGGTTGTAAAGAGTGTGCCATCCTTTCTTTTATTTATAAACTCTCCCTTCCAGGGCTTTTTAGAGAGTATGGTTTTCCAGAGGTCTCTGTAGAACTCTGGCTCATGGAAGCCGCTCTTTAGGATGTTTGGTTTCCGTCCGATAGCCTCCTTCCGTGTGTAGCCAGTAATCTCTTCAAAGGCCCTGTTTACATAAAGGATCACGCCGTCCCGGTTGGTTATTACAATTGCATCAAAGGAGTTTTCTATAATACGCTTGAACTCTTCGAGGGCCTCTATTTCTTCAGCCCTCTGGATAGCCACAGCAGAATCAGATGCTATTGCTTTTAGTATTTCCTCATCTTCTTCAGTAAAGTCTCCACTTTGTTTGTTTGCAAAGTATAAAGCCCCCAGTGGTTTTCCTGATGAAGAAAATATAGGATAACCAAGGAAGTTCTTAATTACTGGATGGCCTTCCGGGAACTGACCTGAGAAGGCCTCGTGGGTGGATACATCGTTTATTCTGACAGGGTGTAAAGTTAGTTGCATAAGTTTCAGGATGCCTTTTCCTTCAGGTAGACGTCTTAGCTGTCTGATGGTGCTTCTTTCAACACCAGTTACTCGTAGTTTTTTGAACTTTCCGTGTTCATCATAAATTGCAATAGCTGAAAGTTCGGCATCAATCAGTAGTT
>JAADIE010000098.1 GCA_013151495.1 Nitrospirota bacterium
TCATACAGAAAAAAACAGAGCCATCCTGGAGAAACTCTGTTGAACCATTATGGAAACAAAGATATCAGGGAATTGTTTTAACCAGCAGGCAAAATGTATAAACATATTCTTATAGTAAAACCCAGTTCCCTGGGTGATATAATTCATACCCTGCCTTTGCTGAATTCATTAAAGGCCGATCTCCCCGACTCATTGATAGATTGGGTGGTGGCAGGAGAGTTTAAGGACCTCCTTACAGGACATCCAATGATAAACAGGCTCTTTATAATCAATAAAGGACAATGGAAGAATCTCAAAAAACTACCCCAGACATTTAAGGAGTTACTTAGTCTTTCAAAGGACCTCAGAAAACAGCACTACGACCTCTGCATAGATGTACAGGGATTATTCAGAAGTGGTCTTATCACAGCCCTTTCTGGTGCATCTGTGCGTCTTGGGTTCAGTGATGCAAGAGAGGGCGCCCCAGTTTTTTATAACTTAAAAATAAAAGGTGGTAAGGGGATACACGCTGTTGACAGATACCTAAAGTTACTTTCTCCACTGAAAATAGGTCATGCTGATATCGAATTTCCTCTCCCTCACATTAAAACCCGTCGGATAGTCCACAATAGTTACTACATCCTTGTTCCGGGTGCACGGTGGGAGACCAAGCTCTGGCCTCCGGAGTATTTTGCAGAATTGATAAATCTTCTTGCTAACAAGGCACCATTTAACAGATATGTTCCTGTTATCGTGGGAACCAAAGCAGATAAGTCAAGAGCTGCCCAAATAAAATCACTTTCAAGGGTTGATGTTATGGATTTAACTGGCAAGACTAATCTTACTGAACTTGTATCTTACATCAAAGGTGCAACCTTTGTAGTTACCAACGACTCAGGTCCAATGCATATTGCAGCTGCAGTAAACACCCAGGTTTTTGCCATTTTCGGCCCAACCAGTGCCAGGTTGACAGGCCCCTATGGAGAAGGTCATGTTGTTGTAACAGCCAGTGTCGACTGCAGGCCCTGTTTCAAAAAAAACTGTAATGATCTACGCTGTATGATCCGTCTAAAACCGGATCATGTTTACGAAAGTATCCTGAAAAACTGCTGGTGTAATCTGGTAGAGCCTGACAAAAACCAGGATCTGGGATATAATAGTATCTAAAAACCATAGGGAGGTATGAAATGTCTTTAAAAAGGATACTATTAATCATTCTTGCCCTTTTTTTACTTAGCATTGATGCTAATGCAGGCACTAAAAGGGTTTTCGTTACCATTGGTACAGGTGGAGTTACAGGGGTTTACTATCCAACAGGCGGGGCTATCAGCAGAATGATAAACAAAAAATACAAAGTCTATGGCATCAAGGCCACTGTAGAATCAACTGCCGGCTCTGTATATAACATTAATGCAGTCCTGTCTGGAGACCTGGAGTTTGGCATTGCCCAGTCAGACCGTCAGTATCAGGCATACCATGGACTGGCGGAGTGGTCGAAACTTGGGCCTCAGAAAAGGCTCCGTTCTATATTTTCTATCCATCCCGAATCTATCACACTAATAGCATCGGTTAATAGTGGTATTAAAAGCCTTAAAGATCTCAGGGGTAAAAGGGTAAACATTGGAAACCCTGGTTCTGGACAATTGCAAAACTCCAAAGATGTACTACAGGCAGCTGGCATACCTCTTTCAAGCATCCATATAGAGCAGGTTAAGGCTGTCGAGGCACCAGCTCTGCTTCAGGATGGTCGAATTGATGCATTCTTCTATACTGTTGGGCATCCAAACGGCAATATCAAAGAGGCCACCTCTGGCAGGATAAAGGTACGGATTATCCCGATTACCGGTCCTGGCATAGAGAAACTTTTATTAAAATATCCCTACTATGCAAAAACAGTGATACCAATAAAGTTTTACCCAAAGGCTGAAAACAAAGAGGATGTAGAGAGTATCGGCGTTAAGGCCACCTTTGTTACATCAGTAGATGTGGATGAAAGAATAGTCTACGCAATCACAAAGGAGGTCTTTGAAAACCTGGAGGAGTTTAAAAAGCTCCATCCTGCTTATTCGGTTTTAACCAAAGAGAATATGCTAAAGGGTCTTAGTGCCCCAATTCACAGAGGTGCCCTCAGGTATTACCGAGAGGCTGGATTGATCAAATACATAGACCCCCGTCTTATAAAAGAATAACCCTAAAATGCTTAAACGGGGACTGAAAGACGCCGAGGAGATACTGCGTGCTGAAGCCGGCGAAATAAGGTCTTTCAGGGGTTTTGAAAAGATAATTGTTTCATCGGTTGCCATTCTGTGGGCATGCTTTCAATTATCCCTGGCCGGCTTTATAGTACTTGACAGCACCAAGACAAGGGCCATCCATCTGGCCTTTGCCCTGGTGCTCTGTTATTTGCTACTTCCCTGTATGAGAAAGAAAAAAAGAGGGCTTTCCTACTTTTCTGTTACCCATCGCATCCCTCTTATCGACTACATATTTGCCATAGTTGCTTGTTTGTCTGCCCTATATATTGTAATTGATTACGAAGGTATAGCAATGAGGGCAGGTCTGCCACTTAAACGGGACATAATCGTGGGTCTGGTATTAATATTTCTTTTGCTTGAGGCATCCCGTCGGGTAATTGGTCCGGCCCTTTCTATTATTGCCCTGCTTTTTACAGCCTATGCATTCCTTGGCCCATATATGCCGGAAGTGTTTGCCTTTAAGGGGGTCTCGTTAAGAAAGTATCTGAGTAATATCACCCTGTCAACAGAGGGAATTTACGGTATTCCCCTGGGGGTTTCTGCCTCTATTGTTTATCTTTTTGTGCTAATGGGTGCCTTGCTTGAACGGGCAGGAGCAGGTAGATTTTTTACGGACCTTGCCCTTTCGCTACTTGGCAGATACAAGGGTGGACCAGCCAAGGCTGCAGTGGTATCAAGTGGTGCAACAGGGCTTATCTCGGGCTCGAGCATTGCAAATATAGTTACAACAGGCCCTTTTACAATTCCTCTTATGAAAAAGATAGGTTATCCAGCAAAAAAGGCTGCTGCTACCGAGGTTGCAGCCAGCACTGATGGACAGCTAATGCCACCTATTATGGGGGCTGCTGCCTTTATCATTGCCGAATATGTAAATGTACCCTATATTGAGGTTGTAAAAGCAGCAGCCATACCTGCCTTTGTCTCCTATTTCGGTCTTTTTTGCATAACCCATCTCGAGGCATCAAAGCTTGGGATCAGCGGACTGCCGAAAGAGGAACTACCTGATATAAAAAAGACTCTGAAATCGGGTGCCCATTATTTTATACCTATTGGTGTACTGCTTTACGAGCTGGTAGTTCTCAGACATACCCCTGAAACTGCTGCCTTCAGGGCCATACTGGTTTTAATAGCTGTTATCTTTTATCAGGCCTTTGTTAAACAGAGAAGTCTTAAAGGGACGATAGTTGAGGCCTTTGGAATAATAGGCAGAGGCTTTATACAGGGGTCCAAAAACATGATCTCCGTCTCTCTTGCCTGTGCAGCAGCTGGAATAATCGTGGGTATAGTTAATATGGGAATTGGCGGCATGATTACCCAGATAGTTGAGAATCTTTCAAGGGGCAATATCTTTTTGCTTCTTACTATCACAGCTCTGGCCAGCATGCTGCTTGGAATGGGACTGCCTACCACGGCTACCTATATTGTAATGGCCTCACTAACTGCACCAATAATCGTTTCGGTTGGTGAGCTTTATGGCTTTTTCATACCCATCATGGCTGCTCACCTGTTCTGTTTTTATTTCGGAATACTTGCCGATGACACCCCACCTGTTGGGCTTGCTGCCTATGCTGCATCTGCTATTGCTTCATCCGAGCCAATCCCAACAGGTATTCAGGGCTTTTTATACGATATAAGAACCTCTATCATAGCCTTTATGTTTGTCTTCAACCCGGACCTGATACTACACAACATTAACAGTATCCCACAGGCGTTACTCATCTTTGCCATGGCACTGGTGGCAATAGCCTCCTTTGAAAATTTTGCCCAGGGCTGGTGTCTGACGAGAAATAGGTGGTACGATATCCCCTTCTTCCTGGCAGCCTCCTTTGTGCTTTTTTATCCGGGTGCTGTGGCATCGCTTTTTGGGATTAATGACGAAAGAAAGTACCTCTTTTACCTTCTGGGACTACTTATTTATTCTATTGTATTGGGCATACAGAAGATACGCCTCAGGAGGGAGACTTCCCTCCAGAAAGGAGCCCAACATGCCAGCAAATGATACGGTACTTTTAGAAAGGACAGTTTCGGGTATGGCAATCGTAAAGCTTAACAGACCCCGGGTGCTTAATGCTATAAACAGGGAGTGTCTTGAAAGGCTTTTAGATGTTTTTGAAGAAGTCAGGAGAGATTCCACCATAAGGATTGTAATCTTTACAGGCCAAGGCAACCGTGCATTCTCAGCGGGCGCAGATATCCAATATCTGAATCAGGCAACTCCACTTGAAATAAGAGAGTTTGCAAGGCTTGCCCTTAGAGTTACCCGAACAATCGAGACCCTGGGAAAGGTGGTAATTGCAGTAATAAAGGGCTATGCCCTGGGTGGAGGGCTTGAGCTGGCTGAGGCCTGTATGTTCAGGATAGCCTCTACTGATGCAAAGCTCGGTCATCCAGAGGTTAAAATAGGTGCAGTGGCTGGATGGGGAGGCACTGCGAGGCTTCCCAGACTTGTGGGAAGAACAAAGGCCACGGAGATGCTCCTTACGGGAAAGATAATAACCGCTGAAGAGGCTTACGAGATAGGACTTGTAAACAAAATAGGTTCAGCCGATGATGTCATGACATTAGCAGAGGCCCTTGCAGATGACATACTTAAATGTGCACCCAGGGCAGTATGGCTAAGCTGGGAGGCCATACAAAAAGGCATGAATATGGGTGTTGAGGAGGCACTGGAGCTGGGGGCTGATTATTTTTCACTTGCCGCTACTACAAAGGATTTCAGAGAAGGCACAGGAGCTTTCCTGCAAAAAAGAAAACCAAAATACCGAGGACTATAAAGGAGGTCAGGAAAATGAGCCATAAGGTTGGATTTATTGGAATGGGAATCATGGGGCAGCCCATGTCTCGTAATATCCTGAAGGCAGGTTATGAGGTTATGGTCTATAACAGGACAAGAGAAAAGACCCTCCCTCTTAAAGAGGCAGGTGCCCTGGTAGCAGAAACACCCGCGGAGGTTGCATCCTGGGCAGATGTGATCATTCTGATGCTTACCGGTCCTGAGGCAATTGATGCAGTGCTTGAAGGCGACAGAGGGCTTTTATCAGCCAATCCCTCTGGTAAGGTAATTGTGAATATGAGTACCGTTTCCCCTTCCTATTCAGTTCAGTTAAATGAAAGACTCGTGCAGAAGGGGATTACCCTTCTTGATGCACCTGTTTCTGGTTCAAAAAAGCCTGCTGAGGAGGCAACCCTTATAATACTTGCATCTGGCCCGGAACAGGCTGTCAGGCAGCTTGAGCCACTTCTTTTAACAATGGGCAAAAAGGTGGTTTACTGTGGTGAGGCAGGAAAAGGCTCCTCCATGAAGATGATGATCAACCTACTTCTTGGTATAATGATGGAGGCCCTTGCAGAGGCAATTAACTTTGGTCTGAAAGCAGGCCTTTCAGTAGATGCCATGCTCGATGTGGTGCTTTCAGGCCCTTTAAGCTGTGGACTTTTTAACCTGAAAACCGAGATGATGAAGACCGATGAATTTCCACCTCAATTTCCACTGAAACATATGCTAAAGGACCTCAGGTTTGTCCTGCAGACAGCCGATGAAAAGGGTGCATCCGTACCTACTGGTCACACAGTCTTTCAGCTTTACCGGCAGGCCGCTGGCCATGGGCTTTCTGAAATGGACTTTGCTGCTGTAAAAAGGGTTATAAGCGAGATGAGTGATCAATAACTCAACATGAAACTTCAGACCTAAGTTATAAATCTGGAGATATTGTGTATATCTGATATAGAAAAGAGATAATGCCGAATCTCCATCCAGAGTTTTAAAAGAGTATTTAAGGTTGATACGGTGGTTGCACCAAGTATTCTGGAAACCAGTCCGCCCTCTGGTAGTGTAGATACACCACCAATAATATCACTGGATTTGTCGATAACATCCCATAGTTTTTCGATTAGTGTTCTCTCAGAGTCTATCCCTTCATGAATTACAAAAAGGGTGGCCATAACATCATGGGCCTCCAACATACCAATACTTCTGAAATCTGCCTCCTTTGGTCTTAGTATCATTCTGTCTGCAACCACAGTATTTCCTTCGCAATTTATCTCAATATAGCTTCTGTAGTCATCAAACATCAGTCTTTCACCCATGGCGGACCTTCCAGAACAAAAAATATCTGCAAGAATCAGCGTTGCACCCCTGTCCATCTGGAGTGTTAAAGTATGGCTGTGCCTTGATCCTCTGAAGGGTATTATATAACCTGGCAAATATTCCAGTGTGCTATCCTTCTTGACGGTTATATTGATATACTGAGTAGAAAATCTCCCATTGCCCCTTAATATCTTGGTTGCTGAGGGTGCACTCAAAAACACATGACTTTGACTGTTGAGGGTAATGTCTATTTCGATTCTATCACCTCCCAGTATACCTGCGGTAGGATTAATCATGTAGGTATAAGCACATCCGGTATCGTCAAGATAAAATGGAGGGAAGACCTTCATTGGAATCGTTGAATAGTCCCTGCTCAGAATGGTCCTTTTGGCGTCTCTGGTGAAGGTCAGCCTGAGGGCACCATACCTTCCAACCCTGGCAAGATTAGGCTCCAACGAATAACACCTCATTTCTGATCCAATCAACAACCGTCTCAACCCCTTTACCTGATATCAGGCTGGTAAATACAAATGGTTTTTCTCCTCTCATCTTTTTTGCATCTCTCTGCATCACATCAAGGCTTGCACCCACAAAGGGAGCAAGATCTGTCTTATTAATCACTAATAAATCAGAGCGGGTTATTCCGGGTCCGCCCTTTCGTGGTATCTTATCACCACCGGCAACATCAATAACATAGATAAAGACATCCACAAGCTCTGGGCTGAAGGCTGCTGCAAGGTTATCTCCGCCACTTTCAACAAATATCAGTTGAAGATCAGGAATTCGTTCGACCAACAACCTTATAGCCTCCTGGTTTACAGAGGTATCCTCTCTAATTGCAGTATGCGGACACCCTCCTGTTTCTACGCCCATAATTCTCTCTTCAGGCAAAACACCTGATCGTATTAAAAACTCTGCATCCTCTCGTGTATAGATGTCGTTCGTAACCACAGCAATAGAAAACTCATCTGCCATTTCCCTGCATAATCTTTCCACAAGGGCTGTTTTGCCCGAACCAACGGGCCCACCTATACCAATCCTTACCGGCTCTGTCATAATACCTCCTAAGATCTAAATAGTCTTGTATATAATCTCTCGTGTCTCATTGCCCTGATGTCAATTCCTGGAGAAAAGCCTGTAAGCTCATTAATATTTACCTTCAGAACTATTTCAACGGTATTAACCAGGAGGGGTTTGATTCTTTCGATTATCTTCTGCCCCTCTGTATGCCCAATTGGTAATAATCGGAGGGCTGCTCCAACAAGAGATGACACCGTGCTGTAAAGATATGCCAGTATTGCCTCAGACTTTGGTATCTTCAGTGTGTTACAGACCAGTCCATAAACCACTGAATGGTGTCCAACAGCAGCCCTTCTCTGTACTTTGTCGCTAAAAGTTTGTAAAATTGCCTCCTCTCTTTTAAGTTCATTAATCAGTCTTAGCAATTGTCTTCCAGTCTGTATACTCCCCTGTCTCACTTCCGAAGGAAACTTCATAGTATGAATGATCCTATCGAGTCGGCACAGGGATGATATCTCTTTTTTCCGGGTATATTCATGAGCCAGCTTTACAGAGGCAGCATCAAGCCTTGCAGTTGTATATAAAATAAAACTCTCTATAAACTCATAAAGACTGTCCATATCATTTACCAATCCCTCTGACACATAGGTTTCCAGCCCCCAGGAATGAGCAAATGCACCTGTTGGGAATGATGAATCGGTAATCTGAAGCAAGCTAACAGTGGCTATGTCCATGATGCGCTCCTGAGTTAAAGGGTTCAAAGGGCTCTTCCACTATCTCGTACCCTATTGAATATCTCTTTAACAATTCCTCAACATGTTTGTTTAAAGGTGTCTTTATACGATCCTTTAAAATGCACAATGGTAAATGTCTATTGCCAAGCTCATAAGCAACAGTTGCTGCTTCCTCCATATTCGCCGGTACGACAACAATCTGCAACTCGCTCTTTGCCTCCACAGCAATGTACATCTTTTCATCTTTATACAGGAGATCACCATCATAAAGGACCGTACCTCTTGGAAGAGCAATACATAAAACCCTTCCCATTCTTGTTTTAACCTTCTGACGACTTTTCCTTCGATCGTGCCAGTCAAGCACAACAGAATCTCTCTGAAGGGCCCTTAGCTCTTCTTTACTACAGACCACTTTTTCTTTTATCACTAACATGGCTTAAAACAGAAAATACCTCTGTGCCATTGGCAACTCTCTGGCAGGTTCACATCTTAACTCTTCACCATCAACCTTAACGATGTATGTCTCAGGATCAACCTCTACTTTCGGCATATAACTATTATGAACCATATCCTTCTTGGTGATACGACGACAGTTTTCTACTGGTAATACACCTTTTTCAATACCTAACCTCTTTGCCACCCCACTGTCGATAGCAGCCCTTGAAAGAAAAAGCACCGATGTATTCAGCACAGCCCTTCCATAGGCACCAAACATTGGCCGCATCATATAGGGCTGAGGCGTGGGGATAGAGGCATTTGCATCACCCATCTGGGCATATGCTATAACCCCCCCTTTTAAGACTATTTTTGGCTTTACACCAAAAAAGGCTGGTTCCCATAGTACAATATCTGCCATTTTACCGACCTCAATAGATCCCACATACTTTGCTATACCATGGGTTATAGCAGGATTTATCGTGTATTTAGCAATGTAACGTTTTGCTCTGAAGTTGTCATTGTCAGAACCATCTTCGGGTAGTTTTCCTCTCTGTTTTTTCATTTTGTCAGCAGTCTGCCATGTTCTTATAATCACCTCAGCCACCCTTCCCATTGCCTGAGAGTCAGAAGACATCATACTGAAGGCTCCAAGGTCATGAAGAATATCCTCTGCTGCAATCGTCTCTGCCCTTATACGAGAATCAGCAAAAGCCACATCTTCTGGAATTTTAGGATCCAGATGATGACACACCATCAACATATCAAGATGTTCGTCCATGGTATTTATAGTAAATGGCATCGTCGGATTGGTGGACGATGGTAGCACATTTTCAAGGCCGCATACTTTTATTATGTCTGGAGCATGTCCGCCGCCAGCACCCTCTGTATGATAGGTGTGTATCGTTCTACCTTTGATAGCCGCAATCGTGTCCTCCACAAATCCTGCCTCATTCAGGGTATCAGTATGAATAGCTACCTGAACATCATACTCCTGTGCGACCGACAAACAGTTATCAATAGCCGCCGGAGTGCTTCCCCAGTCTTCATGAAGTTTTAATCCAAGAGCACCCGCTTCAATCTGTTCTCTTAAGGCCTCGGGATTGGAAGAATTGCCCTTTCCCAGGAAGCCAAGGTTTACCGGAAAGGCCTCTGCAGCCTCCAGCATTCTATGTATGTTCCACTGCCCTGGTGTACATGTGGTAGCATTTGTACCCGTGGCCGGCCCGGTTCCACCACCAATCATTGTTGTTATGCCAGATGAAATGGCCTCCATAATCTGTTGGGGACATATAAAATGAATATGGGTATCAATGCCACCTGGAGTTGCTATCAGCCCCTCACCTGCAATTACCTCGGTGGATGCACCTATCACAAGCTCTGGTGTTACACCATCCATTAAGTCCGGATTGCCTGCCTTGCCTATTCCACAAATCTTTCCATCTCTTATACCTATATCTGCTTTCACTATACCCCAGTGATCAAGAATTACAACATTAGTAATTACCAGATCCGGTGTCCCCTGGTCTCTGGTCGCCCTGGTGGACTGTCCCATACCGTCTCTTATTACCTTACCTCCACCAAACTTCACTTCATCCCCATATGTAGTAAAATCCTTTTCTATTTCAATAATGATTTCAGTATCAGCCAATCTGATCCTGTCTCCCCTTGTTGGTCCGAACATGTCTGCATACTGTTTTCTTGATATCTTCCTTGCCATTTAGGCACCTCCAAATCCTTCATTTTTTGCCCTCTTTAGAGCTTCTTTTTTCTGTTTTTCATTGTGCACAAAACCATTGGTGAGGTTGTTTAAACCTTTAATATATCCTTGTCCACCAAATTCAACCAGGGTAACCTCCTTTTGCTGCCCTGGTTCAAATCTCACTGCAGTACCTGCAGCGATATCCAGTCTCATTCCAAAGGCCAGCTCTCTCTGGAAAACAAGGGCCTTGTTTACCTCGAAGAAATGAAAATGTGAACCTACCTGTACAGGTCTGTCGCCGGTATTTGTTACCACTAAGGTAACGGTCCTTCTGTTGCTATTGATCTGTATATCAGCATCTTCAATAAAATACTCTCCTGGCTTCATAAACCACCTCCCTGGTTTTACCTGACCGGATTATGGATTGTAACCAGCTTGGTTCCATCAGGAAATGTACCCTCTACCTGTATCTCTTTTATCATCTCTGCCACCCCATCCATGAGATCCTCCTTTTTAAGTATCCTGGTTCCAAGCTCCATTAACTGAGCTACAGTTTTTCCTTCCCTTATGCCCTCTAATACCTCAGCGGTAATCAGTGCAACTGCTTCTGGATAGTTAAGTTTTAAACCTCTTGCCAGTCTATCTTTTGCCACAGAGGCAGCCAGATAAATGAGGAGTTTTTCTTTTTCTCTCTCAGTAAACCGCATAAAACCTCCTTTCTAAAGTGCCTCAATACCCCTCTGAGCAGTCCTGATAGTTACAGCATCCTCAACATTCAATATGAAAACCTTACCGTCTCCGATATTACCTGTCCTAGCAGTCTCTAAAATTATACTCACAACCTTATCGGTATCCTGATCGGCACATACTATCATCAACATCTCTTTAGGTAATTTGTCGTACTTCATCTGGCCTATGGTTATTCCTTTCTGTTTTCCCCTACCCCTGACACTAATCTCTGTCAGAGATGGGAATCCGGACTCCTTTAATCTCTCTTCCACATCTTTCATCTTTTCAGGCCTTACTATAGCCAATACCATTTTCATTTTGACCTCCTTGTAGATACTTAAATAGCTAAATGACTTTGAAGTTCTTCTCTATCAAGTTCATTAACGGCTCCTTCAAACACCACCGTACCCTTTTCCATAACATAACAGTAATCCGACAGCCGTAAAGCAAACTCCATAAACTGTTCTACAAGCAACACAGATACATTTCCCTGTTCCTTTATAAAACGTATTGTGTTTTCAATCTCAAAGACCACCGATGGTTGAATTCCCTCAGTTGGTTCATCAAGTAGCAATAATTTGGGCTCTGTAATTAATACCCTTGCAATTGCCAGCTGCTGTTGTTGTCCGCCACTCAGGTCTCCACCCCTTCGTTGAAGGAGGTCTCTTAAAGCCGGAAAAAGCTCAAATATACCTTCAGGAATGGAGGGATTTTTTATACCTCTTGCTTCAAGGCCTATCAGCAGGTTTTCCATAACTGTAAGATGAGGAAAAATATCTCTACCCTGTGGAACATATCCTATTCCCTTAAGGGCCCTTATTTCAGAAGAAAGAGTGGTTATATCTTCATCGTTGAAGTAGATGCTGCCTTTGAAGGGCTTTAGTATTCCCATTATTGTTTTTAGCAGTGTTGTTTTTCCGACACCGTTTCGGCCCATAAGTGACACCACCTGTCCCTTACCTACCTCAATATTTACATCCCTCAGAATAACTGTATCGGCATAAGCGCAATGAACTTCTTTAATTGATAGCATTATTCTGCACCTCACCTCCTCTACCAAGATATACATCTATAACTACTGGATCATTCTTGACATATTCAAAAGACCCTTCACATATAACCTGACCTTCGTGTAACACTGTAACCTTTTTGGAAAACCTCTGGACAAAGTCCATATCATGCTCGACCACAATTACTGATCTCTGGCTGGCTATTGTCAGTAGTAATTCTCCTGTTTTTATTCGTTCTTTAGCCGTCATGCCTGCCACCGGCTCATCAACAAGCAGTAATTCAGGCTCCTGTAAAACAGTCATCGCTATTTCAAGCCACTGTTTTTCTCCGTGTGATAGATGACCTGCCTTTTCTGATGCCTTTTCATAAAGACCTACATCCTGCAAAACGGAATTGATATGTTCTCGTTCTTTTTTGCTAATAGAATGAACCAGTGAAGAAAACACACCAGTGTTTGTTTTTAAAGCCAGCTCCATATTCTCAAATACCGTCAGATTGGAAAACACCGATGGAGTCTGGAACTTTCTGCTTATTCCTGCTCGTGCAATTTTATGCTCACCCAGTCGAGGGATCTCAACTTTATCTTTGAAAATAACCCTGCCCTTGTCCGGGCGCACCTTTCCACAAATCACATCCAAAAGTGTGGTCTTACCTGCACCGTTTGGTCCTATAAGAAACCTGAGTTCGCCCTTCTCCACATAAAAGCTTACATCATTCAAGGCCTTAAACCCACTGAATGTAACTGTTACTCCTTCCATATAGATAATAGTGTCTGCCATTATACCTCCCTGCCCTCGGTCAGTAGATACCTTTTTGAAGAGTCCTGCCTTTTTAGTCTGGCAAAAGCCCCTACTATACCTTTTGGAAAGAAAAGAACAACACCTATAAATAGGGCTCCAAGAAAATACAGCCACAGATCAGGAAAGGTCTCACTTAGATAACTTTTAGCTGAATTCACAACCAGAGCACCAATAACCGCACCAGTCAGAGTCCCTCTTCCTCCTACTGCAACCCATATAGCCATCTCCACTGATGGAAGTATCCCCATCATAGACGGAGATATAATGCCTACCTGTGGAACAAACAGGGCTCCAGCCAGCCCGGCTATAGCGGCAGACAGGGCAAATATAGCCACCTTGAAGGTGGAGGTGTTATATCCGAGGAATCTTAATCTATTCTCACCATCCCTTATTGCAATTAGTATTCGACCGGTTTTTGTATTGACAAGCCACTTTGAGAGAACAAAAATCACTATCAGAGCCAGAACAGTAATAAGATAAAGGACCTTCATAGTTGATGCCTCGGCAAGAGAGAATCCAAAAATATCCCGGAAGTTAGTAATTCCATTAGTTCCACCAGTGTATGGTTGCTGTCCGATGAAGAATATGGATACTACAAGAGCAAGTGCCTGGGTCAGTATCGAAAAGTAGACGCCTTTAATTCCGGCTCTGAATGTTGGTATACCTATAATAACCGCGAAGATAGCTGGTATCAGAACCGCCATTGGCAGAGCTACCCAGAAATGCTGAAAAGGTTTCCAGAACCACGGCACCTCTTCCAGTCCGCTCCACATCATGAAATCTGGTAAACTCTCTGCCTGTAGTTTCAGATACATACCCATGCAATAAGCACCCAGACTGAAAAAGACGCCATGTCCCAGACTGAGAATCCCTGTGTATCCCCAGATTAGATCAATAGCTATTGCCACAATAGCAAATGTAAGAAATTTACCAAGCAGATTAAGCCTGAACTCTGAAAGCACCAGTGGTAGCAAAAGCAGTACAATTGCAAAGATCAAATAAATCCAATTTTCTTTTAATCTTGTTCCCATCTTTATCACCCCTTCAGTCAACAGTACGAGTCTTTAATGTAAAGAACCCAGATGGTCTCCACTGTAGAAAAATTATTACCAGCGCGAAAACGATAACCTTTCCCATACTGGATGTGGTAACAAATTCGAAAAGCGGACTCATGGTACCAATCATTATAGCCCCGGCAATTGTTCCAGATAGTCTTCCTACACCACCAAGCACAACAACCATAAAGGCATCAATTATATAGTTCTGTCCAGTAGATGGCCCAATAGAGCCAAGGAGACTAACGGCAGCTCCCGCTATACCTGCAAGGCCACAACCTATAGCAAAGGTCATGGCGTCCACTCTGTTGGTCTTTATTCCCATACATGCACTCATCTGTCTGTTCTGCATCACCGCCCGAATTCTTCTACCGCTTCTTGTTCGGTACAGATAAAAATACATACCGCTAACACAAAGCACTGCAACTGCCATGATGAATAGTCGATTGTAAGGCAACTGCAGGCCCTCCATTACAGTCAGCCCACCCTGTAACCATCCTGGAGATGCAACCTCCACATTGTTTGCTCCAAAAATATTTCTCGCCAGTTGTTGCAAGATCAGGCTCAATCCCCAGGTAGCAAGTATACTTTCGTAGGGCCTGCCGTAGAGAAACCTTATCAAAGACCTTTCAAGCAATAATCCAATCAAAGCAGCCACCACAAAGGCAGCTGGTAGAGAAAGTAGAAAAAGACTACCACCACTGTTGGCGATTGAGAGCTTTTGAAGCACATAGGCAGTATAAGCCCCAATCATTAAAAATTCTCCATGGGCAAAGTTAATAACTCCCATTATTCCAAAGGTGATACTCAAACCAAGTGCAATCAGCAATAAAATTGAGCTAAGACTTAGTCCATTGAATATCTGAGAAAGCACAATCGTAATGTCCATCTCTAACCATCCCTTTTCGTCGAGTTTTTCCTCCTCTGTCTGCCAAACAACAGACAGAGGAGGGTTTAGATTATCTGTTCACGATCTTCCCGGGTGCAATAACCTTCTTGTTAGAAACAAGAGGTGGAAAGGGCTCAGGCCTTATGGGCTTGCCGGAACTCCATACGATATCGAACTGACCATCCTTTCTGATCTTGCCTATCTGTACAATCTTCCAGGTATGGTTGTTAGTAGGATCGATCTTCACCCAACCTTCAGGAGCCTTGTATTTAATACCTCTCAGGGCTTCACGCACCTTCTTGACATCGGTAGTTCCGGCTTTCTTAACAGCCTCTGCCCAGAGGTAAACGCCAAAATATCCTGCCTCAATAGGATCATCTGTAACCCTGTCCTGACCATAGCGAGCCTTGTAGTTCCTGACAAAGACCTCGTTTTCAGGTGTTTTCATGCTCATAAAATAGTTCCAGGCCGCATAATGCCCCTCGGCATTCTCTGCACCAATACCAATCAGTTCATGTTCTGCAATACTGACAGACATTACAGGGATATCATCTGCTGTTATACCAGCGGCTTTCAACTGTTTGAAGAAAGCCACATTGCTGTCACCGTTTAGTGTATTGAAGATTACATCTGGTTTAGCAGCCTTAATCTTGCTGATTACGGTGCTATAGTCTGTATGACCAAGAGGTGTATACTCCTCACCAACCACAACACCACCCTCAACCTTCAACTGTTTTTTGATAATAAGATTTGCAGTTCTTGGAAAAACATAGTCGGAGCCAAGAAGGAAAAACCTCTTGTATCCCTGCTTTAGTAGCCAGCTTACTGCAGGCATAATCTGCTGATTTGGTGCAGCTCCGGTATAAATAATGTTTTTTGATGCCTCAAGGCCCTCATACTGTACCGGGTAAAACAGAAGATGATCATATTTCTCGAACACTGGTAAAACAGCTTTACGACTTGCAGATGTCCAGCATCCAAAAACAACAGCCACCTTGTCCTTTAAAATTAACTTCTTGGCCTTCTCAGCAAAGGTAGGCCAGTCAGAGGCACCATCTTCAACAATAGGCACAATCTTGCGACCTAAAAGACCACCCTTCTGGTTGATCTCGTCGATGGCCATCAAAGTGGCATCCTTAACAGCCACCTCACTAATGGACATGGTCCCACTTAAAGAGTGAAGAACACCTACTTTAATTGGTTCCTTTTCTGTTGCCTCAGATCTCGCAGTCAGAAAAAAAGTCATTAAAGTCAGAACTAAAACAACGGCAAAACCAAGCTTTCTGATCGAAAAAAAATACTTAAACATCTCCTTCCTCCTTTTTAAAGTTTTTTATTCTTACAGCCTACTGATTAAATTATTTAACTCTGCCCCTATCACCTCCCTTTTCATTTGTAAACTTGTACAACATAAAGCCAGTATCGTGCCAGGGCGTAACATATTGATTTTTAAGGTTTTTTAACCAATCGCTACAAACAAATTTGTCGTACACTCAGACATTTTTGTAGGTCTTTGTATTACTATCAGTAGGATTTTACTTACAAGGTTTACGGCTCTGTTAGACCTTTTTGTTCAGTGGTAGGTATGTTCAATAACAAAATGGTTATTTTTGTAATGTATATCAAAAGTATCAATTTTTGTGATTTAATTAGTAGAGAAAATATTTAAAAAGGCAGGTCTGTGAGGCATCATTTCAGCAAACAAGGCTGTAAATATAAGAGGCCTACAAAATAAATGTTTTTAGAAGAAAGTGAAACTATCTGTTGTCAATGTAATTGTTCTGTACAATAGATTTTATAGTTTTGAAGAGATATTAGGCAGGGAAGAATCTCAGGCATGTTCGAGCTATTTGTAATAGTATGGTTAAAGTTCAGCCAGGTAACAAGTACAGGACACCTGTCCGCCATTCCGTAGCTCTCAGGGCTTTCTCCATGCCGGCAAGTAACCCTGATCATTATATTCGATCGAAAAAGGGCTTTACTGGTGAGATCAAATAAAATCTCAGCAATTACAATATTAAGCGACAACAAAGCCTTACTGTTTTTTTCAAGGCTACAGTTTTTTAAGAGGTCTTTCCGGGTGTTCATTATTTTTCAACCTATAAACACGAAGTTTTCTGCTTCTTGGAAACTCAACTCTGAAAAGCCCTTTCAAAAGAGAATGAAGCCTGTTGCTATCTACAATAATCTCTTTTTCAAAATATCCCTGTTCTTTTATACACAATGTATCATCAGTTTGTTTGATTATTATGACCCTTCTATTCCTTTTATACGAAAGCACCTCTATGGCTTCACCTGGTGAAAGCTTCTTTATAAGCTCTACTATCTTTTTCTGAGCTGCATCTCTATTTATAAGTGCCATTACATACTCCAATTATGTAGTGGTACTTACAAATTATACAAAATTGCAGCTTCTGACATTAATGTATCCAAAGAAAATTCGAAGAAACTACTGAAAACCCTTTATTTTCAAGCCTTACAGCAACTGGTACGGATCTTGTTTTACTGTAAGAAAAACCAAAAGGAGGCTGACATGAGACAGATTGCAATCTATGGAAAAGGTGGTATTGGTAAGTCAACCACAACCCAGAACACCGTGGCCGCCCTTGCAGAGGCAGGCTACAAGTGCATGATCGTGGGCTGCGATCCAAAGGCGGATGCGACCAGGTTGATCCTGAACAAAAAGGCTCAGTCAACTGTGATGGATCTGGCAAGAGAGCGTGGATCTGTAGAGGATCTGGAGATAGAAGAGGTCCTTCTTGAGGGGTTCAAAGGAGTTATGTGTGCTGAATCGGGTGGACCTGAGCCAGGGGTTGGTTGTGCTGGCCGTGGTGTGATTACGGCAATTAACTTCCTTGAAGAAAATGGTGCCTACGAGGAGGATCTGGATTTTGTGTTCTACGATGTCCTTGGTGATGTGGTATGTGGTGGTTTTGCCATGCCCATCAGAGAGGGTAAGGCAAAGGAGATCTATATTGTTACCTCAGGTGAGATGATGGCCATGTATGCCGCAAACAATATCGCAAGGGGTATCTTAAAGTATGCCCAGAGCGGTGGAGTAAGGCTTGGCGGTCTCATCTGCAACTCACGAAAGGTGGACAGGGAGTTCGAACTGATCTCTGAGTTTGCCAAAAGACTGAACACCCAGATGATCCATTTCATTCCCAGAGACAACCAGGTCCAGAGGGCAGAACTCAGGCGAATGACCGTGCTGGAGTACTCACCAGAGCACCCCATGGCCGATGAGTACAGGGCCCTGGCAAAAAAGATTGCTGAAAACAAAAACTTTGTAATACCCACCCCACTTAGCATGGATGAACTTGAGGCCCTGCTTACGGAGTTCGGGATCCTTGAGGGCGAGGAGGTGCAGGCATGAAATCAACCATAGAAAGGACCCAGAGAATAATTGATGAGGTCCTTGAGGTATATCCTGAAAAGACACGGAAACACAGGGCCAGGCACATAAAACCCAACGACCCCACAGGCGAGTGTGGCTCGGCCTGTCAGGTACGCTCTAATGTAAAGTCACGCCCTGGTGTTATGACCATCCGTGGTTGTGCTTATGCTGGCTCCAAGGGTGTGGTATGGGGACCTGTAAAGGATGTGGTCCATATAAGCCATGGTCCCGTGGGATGTGGCCAGTACAGCTGGTGGTCAAGAAGAAACTACTACAACGGTATCACAGGCATAGACTCCTTCGTTACCATGCACATAACCAGCGACTTCCAGGAAAAGGACATTGTCTTTGGCGGGGATAAAAAACTGGAACAGATCTGTCGGGAGATCAAAGAGATGTTCCCCCTGGCCAGGGGTATAAGCGTCCAGTCTGAATGTCCCGTAGGGCTGATTGGTGACGACATAGAGGCAGTAGCAAAGAAGATGACCGAACAACTGGGCATACCTGTGGTGCCTGTAAGGTGTGAAGGCTTCAGGGGAGTAAGCCAGTCGCTGGGACATCATATTGCTAATGACAGCATTAGAGACCATGTGATAGGCACTGCTGAGCTGGAGGAAACCACCCCCTATGATGTGGCCATTATTGGAGACTACAACATAGGTGGTGATGCCTGGACCACCAGGAAGATACTTGAAGAGATGGGCCTTAGGGTAATAGCCCACTGGACAGGTGACAGTACCCTGAACGAACTGGCCATTACCCCAAAGGCGAAATTAAACCTCATTCATTGCTATCGTTCCATGAACTACATATGCAGGCATATGGAGCAGCAGTATGGTATCCCATGGGTGGAGTACAACTTCTTTGGCCCAACGAAGATCTACGAAAGTATCAGGAAAATTGCCTCCTACTTTGATGATTCTATCAAGGAGCGGGCCGAGGCCCTCATTGCCAGGTACAAACCCATGATGGATGAGGTTATAGAGAGATACAGGCCAAGGCTGGAAGGCAAGACCGTTATGCTCTATGTGGGTGGACTGAGACCAAGACACATCATAGGTGCTTACGAGGACCTGGGCATGAAGGTTATTGCTACAGGGTACGAGTTTGGCCATAAGGACGACTACCAGAGAACCTATCCTGAGCTTGAAGAAGGTACCCTTATATACGATGATGCCACACCCTATGAACTTGAAGAGTTCACCAAAAGACTGAAGCCCGATCTGGTTGGCTCTGGCATAAAGGAAAAGTACGCCTATCACAAGATGGGGGTCCCCTTCAGACAGATGCATTCATGGGACTACAGCGGGCCCTATCATGGCTTCGACGGTTTTGCTGTTTTCGCAAGAGACATGGACATGACAGTAAACAACCCTACATGGAAACTCATAAGGAGGAGAACCAGATGAAAGTAAAAGACCATATGGAACTATTCCAGGACAGCCAGTACAGGGAAATGTTTGAGAGGAAACAGGCCTTCGAGAATCCCTGTTCTTTGGAGGAGATAGAAAAGACCCTTGAGTGGACAAAAACCTGGCAGTACAGGGAGAAGAACTTCGCACGCAAGGCCCTGGTAATAAACCCGGCAAAGGCCTGTCAGCCTCTTGGGGCAGTGCTATGCGCACTGGGTTTTGAAAAGACCCTGCCCTTTGTACATGGCTCTCAGGGCTGTGTAGCCTACTTCAGGAGCCACCTGAGCAGGCATTTTAAGGAACCAGTGGCTGCAGTGTCCACCTCCATGACCGAGGATGCGGCCGTTTTTGGCGGGCTGAGCAATCTCCTTGAAGGCTTTGAAAATGCCTATGCCCTGTACAGACCTGAGATGTTTGCCATCAGCACAACCTGTATGGCCGAGGTAATAGGTGACGACCTTGGGGCATTCATCAGACAGGCAAAAGACAAGGGCAAGATCCCCCAGGATATTCCCACACCCTTTGCCCATACACCCAGTTTTGTAGGCTCCCATATCAATGGATACGACAACATGCTCAGGGCCATCCTTGCCTATTTTTCAGACCACAGTACTGGCTCCAACGATAGCATTAACATCATTATGGGCTTCGATACATACACAGGCAACACAAGGGAGATAAAGAGGATTCTAAACACAATGGGCATCAGGTACAGGATCCTCTCAGACATATCGGATGTACTGGATAGCCCCAACACCGGTCAGTATGTTATGTACCCTGGTGGTACCCCACTCAGGGAACTCTCTGATGCACCAGGGGCAATTGCTACTGTTTCCCTGCAGGCCCATTGCACCGAAAAGACCGGTGAGCTCATAAAACAGTCCTGGAACCAGCAGTTTCTGTCAGGACCGCCCCCTATCGGCATTGAAAATACCGACAGATTCCTGGAGGAGATATCCAGGTTAACAGGCAGAACAATACCCGATGAACTGGAAGCAGAAAGGGGCAGGGCCGTGGATGCCATGGTAGACTCTCATCCATACATCCACGGAAAGAGATTTGCTCTGGTCGGAGATCCGGACCTGCTACTGGGCCTCATCAGTTTCATCATGGAGATGGGAGGCGAACCAGTACACATCGTCTGCACCAATGGTGGAAAGAGGTTCGAGGAACAGGCCAGAGAGATTCTCGGCAGCAGTTACCACGGTAGAAATGCCGAGATCTACACAGGCAGAGATATGTGGCACCTGAGATCACTGCTTTTTACAGAACCGGTTGACCTGATAGTGGGTAACTCCTATGCAAAGTTCCTCTGGAAGGACACTGGCATACCCCTTGTGAGAATAGGTTTTCCGATTTTCGACAGACACCATCTGCACAGATACCCCATCGTTGGGTATCAGGGTGTTATCAACCTTGTAAACTGGCTGGTCAATACAGTGCTTGATGAGATGGACAGGGCCTCCATTAACACCCAGAGTTTTGATGTAATCAGATAACAAAGGAGTGGGTATGTATCACAGTACTGATAAATTACTGGAAAAGGGTTGTCAGGTGGAACAGAAGGAAAAACTCTGCCGTAGCAGGGGTGGCGAATCCTGTGCCTTCGACGGGGCCATGATCGTGCTTCAGCCTATTGCAGATACTGCCCATCTGGTCCATGGCCCCATCACATGCTGTGGCAATTCCTGGCAGGGAAGAGGGACCCTTTCCAGAAAGGGCACCCTGCACAGGATGGGCTTTACTACCGACATGTCGGAACTTGACATAATTTACGGTTCTGAGGACAAACTCTACAGGGCAATTCTCAAAACCTGTGAAACCGTTAACCCCAGGGCCATATTCGTCTATGCAACCTGTGTAAGCGGGCTGATCGGAGAAGACATCGAAGCGGTCTGTAAAAAGGCGGAAAAGAACCTGGGCATAAGGGTGATCCCTGTTAATGCTCCCGGGTTTATTGGGCCAAAGAATCTTGGTAACAGGATAGCAGGGGAGGTTTTGATAGATCATGTTATAGGCACCACAGAACCAGCCACCACAACTCCATACGACATAAATCTCATTGGCGAGTACAATATTGCCGGTGATCTCTGGCTCGTTGAACCCCTTCTGAGAGAGGCCGGAGTGAGGGTGCTTTCAAGGATCACAGGCGATGCCACCTTCCATGAGATAACCTATGCCCACAGGGCCAGATTGAACCTGCTGGTCTGTAGCCGGGCACTCATTAATGTGGCCCGGCAGATGGAACAGAAGTACGGGATTCCCTATGTTGAGGTGTCCTTTTATGGGAAGACAGAAACTACCAGGGCCCTGCGATTGATCGGTTCCTGCTTTACAGACCTCAAGGACAGAATAGAGGCCCTGATAGCCAGGCATGAGGCAAACCTGAGGCTTCAACTGAAACCCTACTCACATCTCAGGGGCAAAAGGGCCGTACTCTACACAGGTGGGGTCAAGAGCTGGTCTTTTATTTCTGCCCTCTTAGACCTGGGCATCCAGGTGGTGGCCGTGGGTACGAAAAAGAGCACCTTCGAGGATGAGGAAAAAATGAGAGAGATCCTCGGAGAGGATGCCCTTTTAGTGGAAGATGTAAGTGCCTCTAACCTGAAAAAACTTATGATAGAACACAAAGCAGATATACTTATTGCCGGTGGAAGAAATCTCTATCTGGCAATGAAAGAGGGGTTCCCCTTTGTGGATGTAAACCAGGAACGCCACAGTGCCTATGCTGGTTATGAGGGGCTTGTAAATTTTGCCCGTGACATCAGTAATAGTCTGAGTTTCTTCTGTCCACCTGTCAGCACACCCACAGTGGTCGTAAGCAAAAGGAACGAACCAAAGGACCTGCTGGTAGACCCTTTAAAACACCCCCAGTCCATTGGTGCGGCCATCGCCCTCCAGGGTATAGACAGGACACTACCTGTTATCCACTCTGCCCAGGGATGCAGTTTTCTTGAAAAGGTGCTGATCACAAAGCACTTTCGTGAACCCATTGCCCTTCAGAGCACCAAACTGTTTACCGAAGATGTGGTTATGGGGGCTGAACAGAGATTGCTTGAGGTACTGAAGGATGCAGTTCTGAAGCACTCACCTGATCTGCTTGGTGTCATTGGTTCGGGCCTGACAGAGGTCAGAGGGGAAGACCTGCAGATGTCCCTGAAAGAATTTTTAAAAGAGCAGCCCGACTGCAGGGTATTCCCTATCAGCATAAAAGAGTACGAAGGTGCCCTGCAGGAAGGGTATGCAAAGGCGGTCGAGTCAGTTTTAAGAGTTATCGACGAAAACAGAGCCAGACCCGGTACAAAGACAAAAGGACAGATAAATGTACTGGTAGGGCCACATCTGACCCCTGGAGACTGCACCGAACTGAGAGAGATTATTGAATCCTTCGGGCTTAAACCAATCCTGGTACCTGATATGGCAGCCCTTGATGGAAGCCGCACCGGGTTTTCAGCCCTGACCTCAGGGGGTACCACCATACAGGACCTGGACAGGATTCCCCAGTCTGAGTTCACACTGGTTATTGGTCCGGCCATGGAAGGCCCTGCAAGGGCACTTCAGGAGAAATACTCCATAGAATACCTGGTAATGGATAGCATTTCAGGAATCTATGGGACCGACGGTCTTATGAAGACCCTGTCAATTCTGAGCAATACCCCCGTGCCAGAGAGATTCCTGAGACAGAGACGCATTCTGGTTGATGCCATGAGGGATGCCCACTTTTTTATCTCTGGCAGGCGATTCTGCATAGCCACTGAAAGGGACCTGGCCCTGATGCTTAGCAGGGTCATCACAGAATCTGGCGGGCAGGTAAAACTTGTGGTGGTACCGGTACTACCAGAAAGACCGGAGACGATCCAGGCAGACCAGATCATAGAGGGTGATCTGGATGACATTCAAGGGGAGTTCGATCTCATTGTCTCAAGTTCCCATGCCTCGGACAGGGCAGGACAACTGGGGGTGCCGCTTTATGAGATGGGGTTTCCTGTGTTTAATCGTATTGGATACCCAAACAGGATCACCATCGGTTACAGGGGAACAATAGACATTATTCAGGACATTGCCAATTTATTGTACAAGGAGGATTAAAAATGAAAGTGGCCTTTGCAACAACAGATGGTAAAAAGGTAGATGAACACTTCGGCAGGGCCGGGATGTTTGTGATCTATGAGGTTACACCCCAGGAGTATAAACTTGTTGAAACAAGAAGGTTCGCTGAGGGCAGAGACAGGGCCATAGAGGAAACCAGAGACATGGGACAGGTCCATGAAAACCTTGTGGAGGCAAAGGTAGATAAACTGGCTGATTGTAAAATCATCTACATTACGGAGATAGGTGGGCCTTCAGCGGCAAGACTTGCCAGAAGAGGCATAATGCCAGTGAAAGTTAAAAAGGTTATTGATATCGAAGAGGCCATTGAGGAACTCTTTAACACCCTGAAGACCTCACCACCACCATGGCTAAAAAAGGCCCTTCAGGAGTGAGGTCCAGGAGAAAAATACTAATCAAAAAGGAGGAAAAAACAGATGAAGATGGTAAGAGCATTTATCAGGCCAGAGAAGGAGCAGGAAGTGGTTCAGGCACTTGAAGGGGCAGGTTTCCCCTCTGTAACAAAAATGCCTGTCTTTGGTAGAGGAAAACAGAAGGGACTACAGATAGGCCCTATACATTATGACGAACTGCCAAAGACCCTGCTGATGATTGTGGTTGAGGACCAGGAGGTGGAAAAGGTGGTAGAGATCATTCACCAGAAGGCCCGTACCGGGTTTATCGGCGATGGAAAGATATTTGTCAGCCCCGTAGAGACAGCATATACAGTCAGAACTGGCCAGCAGGGCCTGTAAGGAGGTAAAAGGATGAAAGAGATAATAGCAATAATACGGCGTGATAAGGTCTCTGAAACCAAAAAGGCCCTTGAAGAAATAGGATACCCCTCGATGAGCCTGCAGAGCGTTGAGGGCAGAGGCCGTCAGAAGGGAGATATGTGTGCAGAGATGGACTCGGAGATGCCAGAGAGTTTCTGCGCTGCCGTAAAATTAAAACCAACCCCTTCCACCTATGCAATGGAACATACGCTCCCAAAGGTTGCCCTGTATGTTCCCAAGAAGATGCTGACCATCGTGGTACCCGATGAGGCGGTTGAAGAAATTGTCAAGGTAATAATAAAAACTAACCAGACCGGCAGACATGGCGACGGAAAGATATTCGTCGCCCCCATTGAATCTGCCATGAGGATAAGAACCTCAGAAACAAATGATCTTGCTCTGAGTTAGCCATCAAGGAGGCAAAAATGAGCTCAAAAAACCTTAAACAGTACATTGATCAAATAAAACAGAGCCATCCCTGTTTTTCTGAACAGGCACACCAGAGATTTGGCAGGATACACCTGCCAGTGGCACCAGCATGTAATATCCAGTGCAGATACTGCATAAGAAAGTACGACTGTCCTAACGAGTCGCGGCCAGGAATAACAAGCCGGGTACTGAGCCCTGATGAGGCCCTGGAGAGGGTCTCTGCCGTGCTCAGGAAAAACGAGCAACTAAGGGTGGTTGGTATAGCCGGCCCTGGTGATGCCCTTGCCAATGAGGCAACCTTTACAGTGGCCCGTGCAATAAACAGGGAGTTTCCTGATATCATTTTGTGTATCTCCACTAATGGCCTGCTACTTCCAGACAGGTTGCCATCTATTCTAAAGGCAGGAATAAAGAGCATTACTGTTACCATAAATGCTGTAGTCCCGGAAGTGGCAGAGAAGATCTACTCATGGGTACGCTACAGGGACCGTCTATATTACGACCGGGAGGCAGCCACCTTGCTTACCAATAACCAGTGGCTTGGCCTTAAGATGGCCACCAGGGCAGGGCTTATCGTAAAAGTAAATACAGTTTACATACCAGGGATAAACGACCGAGAGATTCCCATGATTGCCTGGCTCGCTGCAAGAAGGAAGGCAGTACTTCAGAATATCATCCCCCTGATACCCCAGGGGCAGTTCAGTACACTGAAAAGACCGACCCATGAAATGCTGATGGCCATGAGGAAAGAATGTGAGGCATATCTACCCCAGATGAGCCACTGCCGGCAGTGCAGGGCCGATGCCTGTGGCTCTCTGGATGAGGATATGGATATGGAACTTGAGACACTGATGGCAAGAATCGGTGAACAATACTGCGAAATGGTTATGTAAGGAGTTAATATGCTTACAGAAAGGGAACTTGAAAGATACAGAAGACAGTTAATGATTGAAGGGTTTGACCTGCAGAATCAAAAAAGGCTGAAAAACTCCACGGCCCTTGTAGCAGGCATTGGTGGGGTGGGTGGCACGGCAGCGGTGTATCTTGCCGTGGCCGGTATCGGGAAACTGGTATTTGTCCACGCCGGTAATCTGACCCTGTCAAACATGAACAGACAGATCCTGATGAAACACAACTGGATTGGCTCAAGCAGGGTGGTGCAGGCCAGGAAAACAATTCAGGAGATTAACCCTGATGTCCAGGTGGAGATATACGATGAGAGAATCTCAGAGGATAATATTTACGGGTTTCTTCGATCAGCAGATATTGCCCTGTCAGCCAGACCTAACTTTCAGGAACGCAGGGTGCTGAATGAGGCCTGTCTCAGGCTCGGTATCCCCATGATAGAAGGTGCCATGAACGGTATGCAGGGATACATGTTCAATGTAATTCCAGGGCAAACCCCCTGTCTTAACTGCGTGTTTCCGGAAGATGACCCTGAGTGGGAGGAACTGGGTTTCCCTGTGCTGGGGGCTGTCTCAGGAGTACTTGGCTGTCTGATGAGTATTGAGGCTATCAAGATACTGACAGGTTTCAAGACACCCCTTATGAACAAAATGTTACTTTTTAATACTGCTGATATGGAGTTCAGAAAGGTTAATATTTATAGAGACCAAAATTGTAGCTACTGTATAAAAAAACACGATCTGGAATCACAACTTATATAAAGCACCTTTGTTTGTTCTTTAAAAAGTTGTTATATATCAGCAAGTTGAAGCTCAAACTGGAAAGTTAACAACCGGTGTAAGAAAGATCCTTGCCCTGTCTGTCAATTTTAAGGAAACAAGTCCTTTTCGTGTAGATCATTTTTGAGGAATGCCGCAATCTTGACAAACACCGGGTTTATATTATATATTAATTACGACCCGTCTCCGCCCCCTCGAGATTGGGTCTCCTCAACCGGCCCCAACTCTTTCCCTCCGGGGTTGGGGCCCCTCCAAAAAACTAAACTCTCAAAAAACATATCTATATTTTCTTACTTAGTATAATGTATTCAGGAGCAGACAGGTTATTTCAAAGTTTTACTTTTCCACCTTTTGTACAGATCGTTCTGCAACCCTATCTGATCCAATAGCTTGCCAACAATAAAATCGATCATACCATTGAGGTCTTCTCTACCATGATATGTACTGATTGTGGGTGGGACTATTCGAACGCCAAGCCTGGCAAGTTTCAGCATATTTTCAAGATGTATGGCGCTGAAAGGTGTCTCTCTTGGACAGAGGACCAGAACCCGTCCCTCTTTAATAGTTACATCTGCTGCCCTTTCAATAAGACCTTCAGCATAACCACATGATACAGCTGCCAGAGTCTTCATGCTACAGGGCACTATAAACATACCATCGGTTATAAATGAACCACTGGAGATGGGGGCCCATAGGTTACTGTTGTCGTAAACATACAGGTTTGTTTCATCAAAAATTGTATTAAATCTTTTGTTAATTAAATGGATAATGGCCTTTTTAAGACCATCACCACTGTGGAGAGCAACTTCATGTCTGGCTATCTCAATAGCAGTGTCTGAGACTATAGTATGTACCTCAGCCTTGGGTAGAAGGACACTTAATAACCTGAAGCCAATCTCAACGCCGGTAGTACCTGTAATAGCAACCACATATCGTTTCTTTTCCATCTGACCTCCACTACTAACAGTGTCTCTGGCCTCTCACGGAAGCCTGTAATTAGCACCTTCACAGACTACTTGCAACAATCTGTTTACTGATTGCAGAAACTATATGGCAGTAAACCCTTACCCCCTCGTGATTTATACTTTTTTCTGTCCTCGATTTGGTCTTGTGGCAGAGCTTTCTTAGTACTTCAAACCTCCTGCCATAATAAAGGAAATGAAATATATCCTCTATGTCGGAGTCTCTGAAGGGTTTAAGTTCATCCTCTGTAAGGCCACATGATTTAAGTATATAAAAGACCTCTCCGCGTTTAAGCTGCAGGCTACCTGTTGCAAACCTCAGAATCCAGGACCATGAACCAACAAGATGTACCTTTAAGGCCCCCTTCTTTATAATATTTTCAAGTATCGAAAAGATATTACCATTGTCTCCAGATAAATAGTTTTCATCATTAAAATGAAAAAGGCTTTTGTGGGCCTCTCTGGCCAGATCATCCTCTGCAATTACCATCTCATGTTTTCCACCACTGGTTGGTTCACATGTTAAAGACACAACTAATTACCCTCTCTTCTTTTCAGTATGCTTACTGACTCTATATGATAAGTTTGGGCAAACATATCCACAAGACGAACCGATTCTATCTGATAATGCTCTGAAAGTCTGCCAAGGTCTCGTGCAAGAGTTGACGGGTTGCAGGAAACATAAATGATCCACTGAGGAGAGAGGTCTAATAACTTCCTGAGAGCATCCTTAGTCATACCCACACGAGGTGGGTCGGTAATCACCACATCTATTGCCTTCTTCACAACCAGAGACTCGACCCTTTTGTTTTTAAACCTTACATTTTTTATGTCATTAAATTCGATGTTATAAAGGGCATCCTGAAAGGAGACAGGGTTTTCCTCTGCTGCAATCACCTCGGCGACAACCTTTGACAGTGGTAGCGAAAAATTTCCACCGCCAGCGTATAGATCAAGTACTCTTTCAGGAGAGATGTTTTTTATATAATCCTGCACAAACTTCACCAGTCTCTGATTCAGTCGCCAGTTACTTTGAAAAAAGGCACCAGCACTTACAAAATAAAAGATATCATCAAGCATAAGGCAAATTCGAGAGTCACCAGAAACCGGCTTTCCATTCAGGCATACACCACCAACATTACTTAACTTCATGAAAGGTTCAAGCTGGCTCTCCTGAATGTCATGTCCCTTTATGTCCAGTATCACTGTATCGCCACTGAAGGCATGAATCTCTCTTATACCATCAGGCAGGGCAACAGATTTGAGTTTTAACAACAGGTTGTTCAGTTCATTACACAGTAACTTGCAGCTGGAAAACTCAACTACCCTGTGGGACATGGGCCTGTAAAAACCTACTCTCCCTTCCCGATCAACCTTGAACTGAGCCCTTTTTCTGTAGAACCAGGGTCTGTCATACAGGGAAGCATCAAGATGAATCTCAATTTTCCCTATCCTTCTCAGGCAATCAAGCAAAATATCTTCTTTAATTTTTATTTGCTTTTGATATCGTATATACTGGTACTGACAGCCTCCACATACACCAAACACATCACAATCTGGTTGAACACGATCCTCAGAAGAGCGTATTATTTTCTGAACCTCGGCAATGGAGTAGTCCTTCTTTTTCTCCACAATATCGGCTTCTACAACCTCGCCAGGGATCGCACCACGCACAAAAATGGTTCCTTCTGCCCTTGCAAGTGAAAAGCCTCCATATAGTGGTATAAGGGTTTCCAGGGTCATATCTATTTGTTCAGTAACCTCCGTATGGTCTCTTTTAACTCGGTGGTATCCGATGATTTAACAACATAGGCCTCAGAGGCCCATACAGCAAAATCATCTCTGTAATCGTAAGCAGTGGACATAATGATTGGTAGTCTTGGTTTCTTTTCTTTCATCTTTCTCAACACCTGAATACCATCCATATCTGGCATCAGAATATCGAGAGTAACAAGATCAGGTTCCTCTTCATCAAATAGTCTCAAGGCCTCCTCACCCGAACTGGCAACTACAA
>JAADIE010000074.1 GCA_013151495.1 Nitrospirota bacterium
CTGATATTAAAGGGAGACCAGAAGATGATCCGAATGCTTCCTTATACATTGGAAAAACAATAAAATCCTCTCCAGTTTTTTTAAATCCTCCCTGAATATAAATTTCACCATAACGAGAGAGCTCTTTTGCTCTTATTGCGCTTTCTGAAGATGACACACTTCTTCTCAACATTAATAATTGTGGATTGTTTTTGAGGGCAATTTGAACTGCTTCATCTAAACTGAGACTTTTTGCATAAACATCAATAATACCGCTACTTAGAATCATAAAAACAACAAAGAATGTAACAAGCTTTCCTCTATTAATCACAGGTTACTCCCTTTAATATCAGAGAAATAATCTCGGGTATTTTATGCTTTATTGATACCTTACCATCAGAGAGAACATATCGCACAGAGGCTGATTGAAAGATTGAGACAGTTACTATTGCCAGTGCCTTACAGTCTGTCTGACCTGATATTTTTCCACTTTCTTTAAGCCTTCTATAGAAGTCTTCAAAGGCACCAACAAATACATTATAAAAATTGAATAGTCTTTCCTTTATCACAGCATTGTTAGTATAGGCAGATTCGGATAATAACAATACTCCAATACCCCTTAACTTTTCGAGTAGATCTAATATTTCATTTATAGTCATCTTTAATGATCTCAAGGTTACCTTCTTCGTCCCTTTGGCAATTACTTCCTGCACATTGCTCTGGAGCCTGTCTATAACTGCAATGATAATATCCTCTTTGCTTTTGAAGTGTCTGTAAATAGCAGGTTCTGTTATTCCACATGCCTCAGCAAGATTCTTTATCGTAACAGACTTCAAACCGTCTTTTACAGCAATATCTATTGCCCTGCTAACAATCTCTTCTTTCCTGCTCATTCCTAACCTCCGTGTTGCTTTATAATGTTAGTTTACACTAACTAACATTTGTTTGTCAATATTTTTTGTGTTAATATATATAAGATTATGAAATCACAGAGAAGTATAATTATAGAAAATGCACTCAGGCTCTTAAAAGAAACCAATAGTAATTGTCTATTCCTCTTTCTTAATACCCTACGCGATTGCAACTGGTTTTTAAGGTTAGAATTGTCGGCTAAGACTAATATTGTGGTTATTGTTCCAAAACATTTAAACATTAATGATGCCCCTTTCAGGTCATCTGGAATAAAAATTATAAAAAGCTGGGCTGGAAATCAGACGAGATTTTCAAGGATCAAATATGCCTTTTTGCAGGGAGTGCTTCACGGCATTATAAATAGCGATAGCAAGGTTGTTTGTGTATTGGGTCCCTGGGGAAAGAGCCATCTTGATACAATAACCATACATGATCTCGGTTTATCATGGAGTGAAGAGTTTCCTTTTGATGTCCGGTCATTAATTAATAACAGGGCATTTAATGTTTTGATGGCGGTAGTAGATATTGCACTTGATATTGGCGCCTTGGGGCGTGAAGGCAAACCTGTGGGAACGACCTTTGTAGTAGGAGATACCAAAAATGTTATGGCCTATTCACATCAAGCTGTTTTTAATCCTTTCAAAGGATATCCAAAAAAGGAACGTCTTATAAACCGCCCCGAAGTTGTGGAAAGTATAAAAGAGCTTGCCAAGCTTGATGGCGCAATAATAATTTCAGAAGATGGTGTGGTCGAGGCGGCAGGTAGACATCTTGACACTTCACGAGCAACTACAAGATACTTAAGGGGGCTTGGAGCCAGACACCGGGCTGCAGCTGGTATAACTTTTAAAACAGAGGCAATTGCTGTGGTAGTTTCAGAAAGCACTGGTAGGGTAACCATCTTTGAGAGAGGAAGAATCGTTGCAACCCTTGAGCCTGTCATTAGTAGACGACTTGTATAACCAGGATTCATAATATGACAGCATTTATTTACTCTTCAATGACCTTTACTCACAATTCCATAAGATAACGCTAACCTGCATCTAAAGACATTCTTACAGAACCACATCCAGATGTAATAATTACCTATGCAGGTTCTTTAGAATCTCCTTATTATAAAATTGAGGTATTTGACATTAATGGCAAAAAAGCACTCTCTTATGTTATAATTGATCAAATATTCAACTATTCATATTATATTTGAGGGTTCAATATATGAAGAAAAGTGATAATGATTATATCTGTAAGGTAGATTTCTTTGACCCGAAAAGGGTTTCTACTGTTAAGAAAAGGCTTAAACCCGAACGAACCATGCAACTACTTGCAGAAACCTTCAAGGTACTGGGTGATACAACAAGGGTGAAAATACTTTTTGCACTATCACAGCAGGAACTCTGTGTTTGTGATCTGGCCAAACTTTTTGATATATCAAAGTCGGCAGTTTCTCATCAACTCAGGCTTCTTAGAAATATGAGACTTGTTAAGTACCGTAAGGATGGTAAGATGGTTTACTACAGTCTTGATGACGATCATATAAAAAACCTCTTTGATGAATGCCTGAGGCATGTGGAGGAGATAGAATGACCAGGAAATACACCCTTGATGGCCTTACCTGAGCAACCTGTGCATCAAAGATCCAGGCGGCTCTTAGGGAACTACCCGACATAAAGGCTGAGCTTAATTTTGCTACAGCCACTCTTTATATAGAGGATTCTGATAGCACCTCTGAACAGAAGGTCTTCGAGATTATTAACTCTATCGAGCCTGCTGTTAAAATAATTCCGCAAGATGAAGTCCAGGATGATCATGACCACGGAAACGGTTCCGTGATACTAAAAAAGATCTCTTATGCAGGTGCCTTTTTTGCAATTGGTCTTTTAACCGATTTTTACTTTTTAAAGAATGCAGACAAGTCCAGTCCTTTTAACATCTCGTTCTGGTATATATTTGTGCCATATTTTATAGCATACATTATTTCTGGCTACGACATTCTTGGGAAGGCTTTAAAAGGACTTCGTAAGGGAGACCTTTTTAATGAAAACTTTCTTATGAGTATAGCAACTCTTGGAGCCTTTGCTATTGGTGAGTTTCCAGAGGCTGTTGGAGTGATGCTCTTTTTTAAGGTAGGCGAGTACTTTGAAGACAGAGCTGTAAACCACTCAAGGAAATCAATAAAGAAACTTCTTAAAATAAAGGCAGAATTTGCCAATCTCTGGGTAGATGGTAAAACAAAACAGGTCCCCCCAGAGGAAGTAAAGGTAGACGATGTTATTGTTGTCAGGCCAGGTGAAAGAATTCCTCTTGATGGAATAGTAATTCAAGGGCAATCCAATGTCGATACCTCTGCCTTAACAGGTGAATCTGTACCTCGAGCTTTAAGCCCTGGCGATGAGGCCCTATCAGGTATGGTTAACCTTAATGCTATGATACTATTAAAAGTAACCCGTCCGTTTGAACAATCAACTGTAAGCAAGATACTTCAGCTTGTTGAGAAGGCTGCATCCCAGAAGGCACCAACTGAAAAGTTTATCAGTAAGTTTTCAAGATACTACACCCCTTCGGTTGTATTTGCCGCAGTACTTATTGCCATATTGCCTCCTATTTTTTATCAGTCCGGTATTATGCAATCTCTCTTTACTCACCAAGAGACATGGTCTGAATGGGTTTACAGATCTCTTGTGTTCCTGGTTATAGCCTGCCCGTGTGCACTTGTGCTTTCGATACCGGTTGGTTTTTTTGGTGGCATTGGTGCATCTGCCAAAAAGGGAGTCCTTTTTAAAGGTTCTAATTATCTTGAGGCCTTCAGAAGTATCCATACCATGGTATTCGACAAAACAGGCACCCTTACTGAAGGAGTCTTCAAGGTGGTCGAGGTTAATCCTGCAAATGGTTTCTCAAGGGATGAGCTTCTCAGGTTTGCTGCACTGGCAGAAAGCCATTCCACCCACCCCATTGCCCGTTCCATATCAGAGGCCTATGGGAAGAAAATAGAAGAAAGTAGCATTGAACATTATGAGGAAATACCGGCTCATGGTGTAAAAGTGGTTGCCGAGGGAAAAGAAATACTTGCAGGTAACGATAGAATCCTGCATCTTTCGGACAAGGCTATTGAACATAAAAGCTGTGTTACGGCTGGCACGGTAGTGCATGTAGCGGTGGACAGGACCTATGCAGGTTATATCGTGCTTGCAGACAAAATTCGTGACGATGCAAAACAAACCATTCAGAAGCTGAAATCAGAGGGAATAAAAAAGATAGTAATGCTTACAGGAGATGACAAGGAGGCTGCTGAACGAGTAGCCAGGGAACTTTCCCTGGATCAATACCACGCAGAGTTGTTACCCCAGCAAAAGATAGAGATTGTTCAGCAGCTTGAAAAAGCCCTCGACAGAAAAAAAGAAAAGATTGCCTTTGTTGGTGATGGAATAAATGACGCCCCTGTGCTTGTAGCCTCCGACATTGGCATTGCAATGGGTGGGCTTGGTTCAGATATGGCTGTTGAGGCAGCAGATGTGGTATTGATGAAGGATCGTCTTACCGGGCTACTTGATGCCCTTTATATTTCAAGAAGAACTAGAAATATTGTATTTGGCAATATTTTAATGGTCTTTCTGGTGAAGGCCTTCTTCCTTGTCTCAGGAGCACTTGGTTTTGCTACCATGTGGGAGGCTGTTTTTGCTGATGTAGGAGTTGCCATCTTTGCAGTATTAAACTCTACACGTATACTAAAGGATAAAAAGCATTTAAAACTGTAGTGCCTCTAAAATTGCATCCATTACCCGGGAGGCAGACTCCCTGAAAACCACACTTGCCAGGTGGTCCCATGGTGTTTCTGTGCGATTAATAAATATCAATTTACCACCCTTTTCAAAGGTAATTCTTGGGATAGAAGCAGCAGGTTCAACCTGTAACGATGAGCCAATCATAAACATCAGGTCAGACCTCTGGGCCTCTTGGACTGCCTCCATCATCTCCTTTTCAGGCATGGGCTGTCCGAAAGAGACAGTGGCAGGTTTTATATAACCCCCACAGTGATCACATACAGGTTCAAACTCAACCTCCTCCAGTTTTTCATCTATCTCCTCTATTGGCCATGTCTTCGAGCAGTTCACACATTCGGCTTTACGATTTGTGCCATGCAGTTCGATAACCCTTGAGCTGCCTGCATCCTGATGAAGGCCGTCTATATTCTGTGTAATTACAGCCTTAAGTATACCCTTTGCCTCAAGCAATGCAAGGGCCTTGTGGGCATTATTTGGTTTTGCATTACGGAGTTCTCTGAACAGTTCGTGTTTCATCTTCCAGTACTGTTGTCTTGCATCTGAACTCTGAAGAAACTCCTGATAGGTTATTATCCTGTAACGGTCCCAGATGCCACCGGGACTGCGAAAATCCGATATACCCGATTCGGTTGATATACCGGCACCGGTGAAGGCAGTAATATAGCCTGCCTTCTTAATAAGCTCTACAGCCTTTTCAATTCGTTCTTTAAAATCCATATTCTCCAAAAGGTATCTTCTTTAAAGAAAATACAGGGGATATTAATTTTTCGTCTCATTCTCGCAGGCCATCCCTGGCCTGCTCCGAGGAAATTTTGCGTGCTTGCCATCACGGCAAGCACTTGCAAAATTAAAGCCGCTCAAAATTAATACCCCCTGTATTTATAAAACGCATCATCATTTATAAAACATTATTGTCTTCAGATTAAAAGGTCGGCAAAAGTAAAAAAGAAAACAGTAAGACTTATGTATCCGTTCATATTAAAAAAGGCCATATCCAGTTTACTGAGGTCGTCCTCTCGAACAAGCCTGTGTTCGTAAAACAGCAAAGCCCCCACAATTCCTAACCCTATATAAAATATTATCCCCAGCTTAAAAACCAGTGCTGTCACTAATAGCAAAAGCCAGGTAAGTAGATGAAAGACCCTGGAGATGTATATTGCCTTCTTAATTCCAAACTTCTGTGGAATTGAATAAATTCCATACCCTTTGTCAAACTCTACATCCTGAAGGGCATAAAGCGTGTCAAAACCGGCAAGCCAGAAAACAACAGCAAGAACAAGAAAAAATATCTCCATCGAGATCTCACCCTTTACAGCAATCCATGCCCCGAGGGGGGCACCGGCTATTGCAATACCAAGCACAAGATGACACAGCCAGGTAAACCTCTTTGTAAAGGGATACACAACAAAGAACGCAATTGCTACAGGAGAGAGTTTAAGACAAAGCGGATTTAGTCTGTAAGCTGAATACACAAAAACACCCAGCGAGACAATTATGAATAGCCATGCCTCGGTTATCTTTATTTTCCCAGATGGAATCTCCCGCTGAGAGGTCCTCGGGTTTTTTGCATCGATCTCCCTGTCTATTACCCTGTTAAGCCCCATAGCAGCCGAACGACCTGAAACCATTGCCACTGTAATCCACAGGATTGTATGCAGATCAGGCACTCCTCTTGAGGCAAGTACTGCTGCGGTAAAGGCAAAGGGGAGAGCAAAGACAGAGTGGGAGAATTTTATCATCCGAAGATAGAGGACTATCCTGTTAAGCATAACCAAAAATTAAGGCTTTACATAGGCATAACCTTTTGCCTGACATCTTATAAGCTCGGTAATACCTGCCGGCACTACCTGTACAAATTCCGGCAGATTGTCCTCATTAAGACAAACTGTTCCGCCAGCACAGAGGTTCTTTAAGGAATTACGGCAGGCCTTAAAGACCACACCCTTTTCTGCAAGGGTTTTCATTTTGTCAACTTTATCACTGTCAGCATAAGCCTGTACTGATGGTCCGTTAGACAGCACAATAACATCTGCACCATCATCACCTACATCCTTTAGCAGATTTGTAATATTACCGAGTGCTGTTTCCCATCTTTCAGAATTGTTAACATGGAAGATTACCTTTAGTTTCTCCATTACTTCTTCACACCCTCCCTTGCTATGGCAATCTTACCTGTTCTTACAAATTCCTTTATTCCAAAGGGTCTCATAAGCTCTACAAAGGCTGAAATCTTCTTTTCATCGCCGGTGATTTCAACAGTATATGTTCTCGGGCTTGAGTCGACCACCCTGCCCCGGAAGATCTCGGTAAGTCTCAGGACCTCTGCCTTGTCTTCCTGTTTTGGTGCAACCTTTATAAGTACCATCTCGCGCTCAACATGGTCAATCTCGGTCAGGTCTGTAACTTTAATAACATCTATAAGCTTGTTAAGTTGCTTTGTAATCTGTTCAATGATCTTGTCGTCTCCGGTTGTAACAATAGTCATAATTGATATCTGGGGGTCTATTGTTTCTCCAACCGAAAGACTTTCTATGTTGTAGCCTCTGCCACTGAAGAGGCTAGAAATCCTGGCAAGTACACCAAACTTATTCTCAACAAGCACACTTATTGTATGTCTCATCTCTCTGGTCCTCCTATTTGACAGCCCTGAGTTTCTTTTCTTTTTTCTTTTTTTCCTCACCAAATATCATCTCATCCAGTGCAGCACCAGCTGGAACCATTGGATAGACCTTTTCCTTCCAGTCTACTATAAAATCCATTACCACAGGCTTGTCTTTTACCTTGAGGGCCTCTTTAATTACATCATCCACCTCAGATGGCTTTGTTGCCCTCAGCCCAACAGCTCCGTAAGCCTCGGCAACCTTAACGAAATCGGGCACCACATCAAGATAGCTATAGGAGTAACGCTCTCCGTAGAATAGCTCCTGCCACTGACGAACCATGCCAAGATACATGTTGTTCAGTATAGCTATCTTGACTGGTAGCTTATAGGTTACACAGGTTGCAAGCTCCTGTATGTTCATCTGAAAACTACCATCACCTGCAATATCTATAACAGTTTTGTCAGGAAAGGCAACCTGAGCACCCATGGCAGCAGGAAAACCATACCCCATGGTGCCAAGCCCACCAGATGTCAGAAATGTACGGGGTTTGTCAAACTTGAAGAACTGGGCTGCCCACATCTGGTTCTGACCAACCTCAGTTGAAATAATAGCCTTGCCTTTCGTAAACTCATAGAGCCTTTCTACGACATACTGAGGCTTTATTACCTCTTCGTCAAACTCATAAGTCAGTGGTCTTTCCTTTTTCCATTTATCTATCTGTTTAAGCCAGGCCTTTCTTACAGCATCCCACTGTTTCTTTTCTGTCTCTTTCAGCACCTGAAGGATTCCCTTTAATACCCTCTTTGCATCACCCACTATCGGTACATCCACACGAACATTTTTCCTGATAGAGGTAGGATCAATATCTATATGAATGATCTTTGCATGAGGTGCAAAGTCATTGATTCTTCCGGTTACACGATCATCAAAACGCATACCCACTGCAATCAAAAGATCAGCCTCCTGGATCGTCCTGTTTGCATAATATGAGCCATGCATTCCTGGCATACCAAGGCAGAGTTCATGGGTTCCAGGGAAGGCTCCAAGCCCCATCAGGGTCATGATTACCGGGATCATGGTATACTCTGCAAGGTCCTTGAGTTCCTTTGATGCATTGGAGCTAATAACTCCACCGCCGGCAATAATCACAGGCTTTTTAGACTTCTGAATCAGGCTGGCAGCCTGTTTGATCATCCATTTATTACCTTCATATTTTGGATTGTATCCGCGAAGGGTTATCTTTTCAGGCCACTGAAATGTGGTCTTATCACCGGTAACATCTTTGGGAAGATCTATCAGTACTGGCCCGGGCCTGCCAGTGGTTGCTATGTAAAAGGCCTCCCTTATTGTTCTCGCCAGATCTTTAACATCCTTAACAAGATAGTTGTGTTTGGTGCAAGGACGGGTTATACCTACAATGTCTGCCTCCTGAAAGGCATCGTTACCAATTAATTTTGTAGGCACCTGACCTGAAAACACAATAATGGGTATAGAGTCCATATAGGCTGTGGCTATACCTGTAACCGTGTTGGTTGCACCAGGGCCTGATGTCACCAGCACCACACCTGGTTTGCCAGTTGCCCTGGCATAGCCATCTGCAGCATGTACAGCACCCTGTTCATGACGCGTCAGGATGAGCTTCAGGTCTTTATCGTCATAGAGAAGATCAAAGATGTTTAAAACAACACCCCCTGGATAACCAAAGATGTGTTTTACTCCTTCCCTTTTCAAACACTCAATTACTATCTCTGCACCTGTCTTTTTCATATCTATCATTCTCCTTGGAATTATTGATAAAGAAAACTATTAATCATAAATTTTATCATATAATAATTGAAAATATCTATTGATTTTCCCATCCATAAGCGCCTATCAGGGGAACAAAAACACAGAGTGTGCTGTATTCTGCTTCAAAGCCATCTTTGTTCTTTCTCAACCTTACAAGCTGCTGGCTATAACGTGTTCCAACAGGTGCCACAAGTATACCACCATCAGCAAGCTGTTCCTTTAACGGCTCGGGCACCTCTGGTGCAGCAGCAGTGATTATGATCCTGTCGTATGGGGCATGCTCGGGCAGTCCCATTGAGCCATCCCCCACAACAATATGTACATTGTCGTAGCCAAGCGTCTCCAGTATCTTCTTTGCCCTTTCAGCAAGACTGTGAATCCTTTCTATGCTGTAAACCTCTGAGGCAAGCTCTGCAAGTATTGCCGCCTGATAGCCAGAACCAGTACCCACCTCAAGTACCTTTTCATCACCTCTAAGCTCAAGCAACTCGGTCATCCTGGCAACCATATAGGGCTGTGAAATGGTCTGGCCCTCACCAACAGGAAGGGCCATGTCATCGTAGGCTCTGTAAAGGTCTTCCTCCCTGACAAAAAGGTGTCTTGGTACCCGCAGCATGGCATCAAGCACCCTTGGATCGCTGATGCCCCTTGCTACGAGCTGTGTTTGAACCATTCTTTTTCTTTGTTCAGTAAAGTCCATAAAAAAACAGTACTAAAGAATCTTTGCACCCAGGACATTTTTCATAATCCTCAGGCCTGCCTCGTGATCCTCATCACTAAGGCCAGCCACTGCATCCTTTACCACTTCAACATTGTATCCCCTGAGCACTGCATCAGAGGCCGTAAAAAGTACACAAATATGCGTTACACACCCGGTGAGTCTAACTGTATCAACTCCCAGTGTCTCAAGAGTGCTCTGGAGTTTGGTATTATAAAAACCGGAATAGGTGGTCTTTTCTACAACAATATCATCCTTACCCGGCTTTAACTCATCCACCACCTGTGCCCCAAGGGTACCCTTTACAGCATGCTCGGGCCATCCAAATCTCTTGAATTCGCTATCATTGGGTTCGTGGGCATCACATACAAATATAACCGGTTCTCCTTCCCGATGGGCACGATCTATCTCCTTCTTTATTGCTTGTATGATCTTCCTTGTAGAAGGTACCTCAAGGGGCGCACCCTCGCGTACGAAATCATTAAGCATATCAATAACAATAAGGGCCCTTTTACCCATAACAAACCTCCAGACACTAAATTAAATCTAAAATCTAAAATCTGAAATCTTAAATCTAAAATCCAAAATCAAACTATCTCTGTTCCGATTCCCTCTTCAGTAAAGATCTCAAGCAGCAGGCAATGGGGCATCCTGCCGTCTATTATATGGGTTTTTGAAACACCGGCCTTGAGTGCATTCATACAGGCCTGCACCTTTGGGATCATGCCCTCTTTTATAATCCCCTTTTTTATGAACTGCTCTGCCTCCTTCATCCTCAGAGTAGAGATTATCTGGTTTTTTTCATCCATCACACCCTTTACATCCGTTAAAAGTATCAGTTTTTCAGCCTTAAGCGCTGCAGCCAACGAAGATGCCACATAATCGGCATTGATATTAAGGGTTTCGCCATCATTACTGATACCAACAGGTGCAATCACTGGAATAAATCCGCCCGAGTCTAATTGCTCTACTATATCAGGGTTAATCTCCTGGACCTCACCCACAAGGCCAAGATCAATGATCTCATCGGCCCTGTCGGTGTCTGATTTTTTCTTGATCTTCTTTCTCTTAGCCTTAATAAGATTTCCATCCTTACCAGACAGACCAACTGCCTTTCCACCATGACGGTTTATAAGTGCCACTATCTCCTTGTTAACCAATCCACCAAGTACCATCTCAACAATATCTATGGTCTCTTCATCGGTAACCCTCTGACCGTGAACAAAAGTGGGCTGCTTACCCATCTTTTTCATGGTCTCCGAGATCTTTGGTCCACCCCCATGCACAACCACCACATTTATTCCAATGTATTTAAGCAACACCACATCCTGAGCAAAAGCATCCTTGAGATACTCTTCTTTCTGGGCAGCCCCTCCGTACTTGATAACAAAGGTTTTACCATAAAAGGTCTTGATATAAGGCAATGCCTCTATTAAAACCTCTGCCTTTTCAACCACTGCCTTCATTGGTCTATCCTCCTTCTGCGCAGGGAATGCAAACTATCTTCCCATCTTTAACCCTTGCCCTTGGCTCCATCACCTTTTCACCACACATAGCACAGACCACTGATGGATAAATTCTTGCCTCAGGCGGCAACTGGACATCAAGTTTTCTGATATCAAAAAGCTCATCAACCCTGGCATCCATTATGGCCTTTATCTTTCTTGCCTTCCGGTTATGAACAACCTTTAAAACCTCTTCTGAACGTTCACCATCCATGTACCGCTTCCATGCTTGTTTTTCTTCATCAGACTCCTCTGGAGCCTGCCATTTAATGGAAATCCTCAGGGCCTCTCCTGAAGGGCGCTTAACAAAGGTATAGACCTGCTTTCCATAATCCCTGAATACGAGATTTCCCTTTCCAAAGGTACAACCAGTTACAACCTGCACAGCATCCACTGCACAGGAATTGTTCTCCACAATTGCAACAAGCTCCTCGTCTTCTGGTCTTAATGAAAAGTTCTCAATCACATATTTTGCAACCCTGTATCCAAGGGCTAACCCGGGGCAGGCATGGCCGTGAAACTTCACAACCTCTTCAAAATCCATTTACAGAACCTCCTCATATCTGGTGAGAATTACCTCGTAACCTTCTCTTTTTAACCTGAGCGCCACTCTTTCCGCATCTAACAGGTTCACAAATTTTCCAACAATCACCCTGTAATAGGTACGGCCATTTATATATTTTTTTATTATATGAACATTTCTGTATGAAATAGACAGGGCCTTTTTCAGACGCCAGGCATTGTTCTTTTCCCTGAACGATCCCACCTGTATGGTATATGGCCCGTCACCTTTAATCTGGTATTTTACTGTCTTAATATATCTGTTATCTCGTCCGATAAACTCTACATAAACCCTACCTGTCCCCTTTGCTATAAGGCCTATCTTCTTAGCTGCAGCATAAGAGAGATCTATGTCTCTACCTCTTACAAAGGGGCCTCTATCGTTTATTTTTACCACAACAGACCTTCCGTTCTCCGGATTAATAACCCTAAGTTTAGTGCCAAAAGGCAGTGTTTTATGGGCTGCTGTCAGTCTGTACATATCGAATATCTCGCCAGAGGCAGTTCGCCTGCCATGAAACTTTGGACCATACCAGGAGGCCACCATAACCTGTTTTCCTTTTGGAATATACTGGTATTTAGGTGCTGATGCGCAGGAAACCAGTACTACCACGGGGAGCAGAAAAAAGAGTAATCTGAGTTTTTTTAACATTACCCCTTCACCTTGTAAAACCTTTTTTGGGCCCTGCCCTGTGCGTGTTTATAATATGTATCTACTTAAATCCTCGTCCTTAACTATTTCAGAGAGTTTTTCTCGTACATATTCACGATCGATGGTAATAGTTGAGCCCTTCTTCTCAGGTGCCTCAAAGGAAATATCCTCAAGCAGTTTTTCCAGCACTGTATGCAATCTGCGGGCACCAATGTTTTCTGTCTTTTCGTTGACCTCCTGCGATATGGTTGCAATCTCCTCTATGGCATCTTCAGTAAACCTTAGCTGCACATCCTCTGTTTCAAGCAGCGATACATACTGCTTGATAAGTGCATTGTCTGGTTCGGTCAGGATCCTTTTGAATTCCTCCTTACCAAGGGGTTCAAGCTCAACACGTATGGGAAACCTGCCCTGTAGCTCAGGAATCAGATCCGAAGGTTTTGCCATATGAAAGGCACCGGCTGCTATAAAAAGTATATGATCTGTTCTAACAGGGCCGTGCTTGGTGGTAACCGTAGTGCCCTCAACAATTGGAAGCAGGTCTCTCTGTACACCTTCTCTGGAGACATCAGGGCCATGGGCTGACCCTCTTGAGGCCACCTTGTCTATCTCGTCGATAAACACTATACCGGCCTGTTCGGCCCTCCTAATAGCCTCCTTTTTGACCTTTTCCATATCTATCAGCTTGTCAGCCTCTTCCTTTGTCAGTATCTCAAGGGCCTCGGGCACCTTTACCTTACGCCGTTTTGGTCTTTCAGGAAATATGTTTCCAAGCATCTCCTTTAGGTTTATCTCCAGCTCCTCAAGGCCCACATTTGATATGACCCCGAAGGGCATTACCTTCTCCCTGACCTCGATATCAACATAACGGTCATTAAATTTTCCATCCCGTAGCTGCTGACGCAGCTTCTCTCTGGTTTCAGAGTACCGGCTTTGTTCTTGTGGTTGCTGCAAACCAAGGCCCGTTCTCGGAGGTGGTAAAAGCAGATCCAGCACCCTTTCCTCGGCATGTGCCCTTGCCTGTTCCTGAACACTCTCGAAATGCTCCTTTTTTACCATGCTGACTGCAATCTCTGTAAGGTCACGAATCATAGACTCCACATCTCTACCAACATAACCAACCTCGGTAAACTTTGATGCCTCTACTTTTAAAAAAGGAGCATTTGCAAGACGGGCCAACCGACGGGCTATTTCCGTCTTTCCCACACCAGTGGGACCAATCATTATGATGTTTTTAGGAAGTATCTCCTCCCTTAGTTCAGGGCTGAGCTGCTGGCGGCGCCAGCGATTTCTCAAGGCTATGGCAACTGCCTTTTTAGCCTTCTTCTGGCCTATAATAAATTTATCCAGCTCACTAACAATTCTTGAAGGAGTAAGCTCCTCCATCTCCCTGACCCAGGTGTAATGCTCCTGGGTTTCAGTATCATTCAGACTTTCTATCTGTTGCATATTAAATCTCCTCTATAATCAGTTTTTCATTTGTGTAAATGCATATATTTGCTGCTATCTTCATTGCCCTTTCGGCAATCTCACGGGCTGACAGGCTGGTGTTTTCTAAAAGTGCCCGGGCAGCTGCCTGAGCATAGGGACCACCAGAGCCAATTGCCGCAATGCCCTGCTCTGGCTCAATAACATCGCCCGTGCCTGATATTATCAGGGTATGCTCCCTGTCTGCTACCACCAGCAGGGCCTCAAGCCTCCGCAGTATTTTGTCGGTACGCCAGTCTTTAGCCAGTTCCACTGCCGCCCGTGTTAGATTACCTCTGTATGATTCAAGTTTACCTTCAAATTTTTCAAACAGAGTAAAGGCATCGGCAGTTGCTCCAGCAAAGCCTGCAACCACATTGTCTTTATAAAGACGTCTTATTTTACGGGCATTGTGCTTCAGGATTGTGTTGCCCATGGTCACTTGACCATCGCCAGCTATGGCCACCCTGCCGTCTCTTCTAACACACAGGATTGTAGTACCTTTAAACATGAACACCTCTTTAATAATGTGATTTATAAAGTTTTATTATAACAAACAGTCAGGTGTTTTTATTATCCTGGCTGTCATCATTGTCTCTTGAAAGAGGATGACTGCGATCGTAGATCTCCATCAGATGTGTTATATCAAGATGGGTATACACCTGGGTTGATGAAAGACTGCTATGACCAAGCAGTTCCTGTATCACCCTCAGGTCTGCACCACCTTGCAATAAATGGGTTGCAAAGGAATGGCGCAGGGTATGAGGCCCTATACTACCACTAATACCGGCCAGCTTTGCATATTTGACCACTATCTTTCTGATACTCCTTTCAGTTAGCGCCCCACCCTGTCGGTTTATAAAAAGGGCCTCTGTTTCCTTCTTCAGTAGCTTTCTTTCGATGATGTATCTCTTCAGGGCATCTCTGGCCTTTGAACCAATAGGAACAATCCTTTCCTTTCTCCTTTTCCCCCTTACCTTTACAAATCCATCTCGAAGATTTATGTCATCTACTGTTAGCGAGGCCACCTCGCTTACCCTCAGACCGGCTGAATATATAAGCTCAAGAATGGCCCTGTTTCTGACAGGAAGAAACCCAAAGCCCTCTGGTTTTTCTACAAGTTCAAAGGCCTCATCAACCGAGAGAAAACGAGGCAGGTTTCTGTCGGTCTTTGGATTCTGTACCAGTTTGGCAGGGTTCACTTCAATATACCCCTCTCTATTTAAAAACCTGAAAAAAGACCTGAGTGTGGCAAGTTGTCTGGAGACAGTGGTCTTTGATTTACCTTCCTTCAGCCGTTTTGCAATAAACCCCCTGATATGACTGATCTCGATTTCCTTAACAGGGGTCTTTACAAACTCGAAAAACTCCTCCAGATCCTTCCTGTAGGCCCTCAGGGTATGGCGTGAGGCTGACTTTTCGAGTTCCATATACCTGAGAAATTCCCTGATGAACTCCTTCATCTCCCTATTCCGGTAAAACCTTCTCTAAATACTTTTTCCAGGCCCTTAAGGCTCGTTCAACAATTAACATCCGCTTTTTCTTTTTATCTCTTACTCTCTCTTTGAAATCAAACAATCCAAAGTTTATATTGCTTGGTTGAAACCCCCTGGGATTGCTTTCAGTAATATAACGGATCAGGGCCCCATGGGCACTCTCTGGCGGCACCTCAACAAATTCCTTTCCAAGGATTCTTCGCGCTGCATTTATTCCTGCTATCAGCCCCATTGCAGTTGATTCGATATATCCTTCCACACCGGTTAGCTGTCCGGCAATATAAAGGGTTTTCCTCTTTTTCAGTGTAAGGTCTTTATTCAGAAACATTGGCCCATTAATAAATGTGTTTCTGTGGATGCTTCCGTACCGCAGAAACTCGGCATGCTCAAGTCCTGGAATCAGACGAAAAACCCTTTTCTGTTCAGGCCACTTAAGTCGTGTCTGAAAACCTACTATATTATAGGCTGTTCCGCCTATGTCTTCAACCCTGAGCTGAACCACTGCATAGGGCTGTTTGCCAGTGCGTGGGTCAATAAGCCCAACCGGTTTCATCGGACCGAATCTTAAAGTGTCCTTTCCCCTACGAGCCATTACCTCGATAGGCATACAACCCTCAAAGACCCTTTCATCCTCAAACTCTCGTGCCCGTACACGGTCTGCCTCGATCAGGGCATTATAAAACCTCTCGTATTCCTCCTTTGTCATCGGGCAGTTTATATAATCATCGCCCCCCTTACCATATCGGGATGCCCTGAAAACCCTTGAGTAGTCAATGCTGTCGGCATCCACAATCGGAGCAATGGCATCATAAAAATAGAGATACTCCTTACCAAGCAGGCCCTGGAGGTCTTCGGCAAGGGCCTCAGAGGTAAGGGGCCCTGTGGCAACAATACATATACCCTCGGGCAGTTCGGTTACCTCCTGTCTTTTTATCTCTACAAGAGGATGTTCTGTCAACTTTTCGGTAATATAACGGGCAAAAAGTTCCCTGTCTACTGCCAGGGCACCACCAGCCGGAAGACTGTATTTGTCGGCAGCCTCCATTATCAATGACCCGGCAAGACGCATCTCCTCCTTTAACAGGCCTGCTGCCGTGTATTTATCTGATGCCCTGAGGGAATTTGAACAGACCAGTTCCGAAAGGTAATCAGTTTTGTGAGCCGGTGTGCTTTTTTTCGGACGCATTTCATATAAAACAACCCTTACACCCCTTCTGGCAGCCTGCCAGGCAGCCTCAGAGCCAGAAAGCCCACCACCTATAATCTTTAAAATATCCACAGTCCTGCAGCCAGACACAAAAAGACCCTGCCAATCAAGCAGGGTCTTTTATTATAAGCTTCTTCTGGAGATGAAACTATGTAAGCCTTAACTGGTGGCCTCAACAGGATAGACACTAACCTTCATTCTTCTTCGGTCTTTACGCTCGAATTTAACTATGCCATCTATCAGGGCATAAAGGGTATCATCGCCACCACGGCCAACATTAAAGCCAGGATGAAACTTTGTACCCCTCTGTCTTACGAGGATATTGCCTGCCTTTACAAACTGGCCTGCATATCTTTTAACACCAAGGCGTTTCGCCTCGCTGTCGCGACCATTACGAGAACTTCCAACTCCCTTTTTATGTGCCATAATTAACCTCCAGGATTAATGTTTTCAATCTGTAATTTGGTATAAAACTGTCTGTGTCCTCTCAGTCTTTTGTAGCCCTTACGGGGTTTCTTCTTGAAGATGATCACCTTTTTGTCTTTTGCAGTTTCAATAACCCTTGCCTTTACCCTGGCTCCTTCCACATAAGGTGTACCTACTACCATTTTATCAGAGTCTGAAATAAGTAAGACCCTGTCTATCTCTATGGTCTCACCTTCTGGAGCCTCAAGTTTTTCAACCTTAATAACCTGCCCCTCCTGGACTCTGTACTGTTTGCCACCACTTTCAATAACTGCGTACATTACGCACACCTCCGGTAATTATTATTCCAATACCATACTGACTGACTTAATATTTAAAAATATTTAGATAAAAAAAGTCAATTCTTTCGGACGGTTAAACTACTCCAGATTATTTAATGAAAGAAGATATTTTCTAAGGCTTTCCCTGTCCTGGGTGTTGAGGTTCTTAAATTCAATTCCAACTCTGTATGTCCTGGCCCCTTCCTCTGGAGTTATCACATTTGCAACTCTGCCTGTTACATTGATACGAGTTTTATCATCGAGCTTTAGCGTCATATCATAATGTTCATTTAGCTTCATGGGCATATAGGTCTCTATGAGCATACCCGATAAACTCATCTTTTTTACTACAAAGTCAAGGGGAGTATCTATCTCAGCCCTGTCATTTTGTACCCTGAATCTGCCAAGGATCCTTTTCTCAAGGGTCATTACCCTGTTCTTTTCTATAAACTCTGCTATCTCATTGGCCCTTTTTGTAAAGATCCTGTTGAATTTTATTCCTGATCGATATATAGGTATAACATCACCTGACTCAAGTCTCTGTGTCTTTTGCAGTCTGGACCAGACCACCTGCCCGTCTATCTCGATCGTCTTATCTTCATTATTTGCAAGTTTGATTCTATATTTTTTGTCAATGTTTAACATCTTGTTTGTCTCGATAGCCATTCCCTCAAGACTCATGTTCAGTATTTTTACCTCAAAGGTATAGGTGAGCTCTCCTTCTACTGAATCTACCTCGTAGCGTTTGTGGGATCGTCTTTCCTTCTTTTTTCCCATTAATCCCTCCTACACAAAAAGAGATTTATTTAATAATAATTCCAGCATACCCAACAACCTGGTCATAGTCTCCGTTTATATCACCAGAGTTTGAATATTTTAATAATTCTGCTTTTTGAGCTCCAAGCTCTATGGAGGCAAAAAGCATGGCCGTAACAGGCAGATAACCACACATGGAAATTCTATTTGCGACCACGGTGTTGTAAAGACCTTCCGGATCGAGCTCCAGTATCCGGTCAATTGCCATGAAGTCAAATTCCCTGGCCCTGTCGGCCGGTAAATAATGGCTCATATCCGAACTGGCAATTATGATTACTGGATAATCAGAATCCCTGATTGCCTGAGCTATACTGAGGCCAAGCATCCTGCATTCCTGAACAGATGCTTGCATCATGGATATGGGAACTATCTTAACCTCTTTTCTGTAGTAAGCAATAAATGGAAGTTGTACCTCAATGGAGTGCTCAAAAAGGTGAGCCCTCTCATCCATATTGACAAGCCCTTTTGCATTTTTATATATCCTGTGTGCCAGTGCATGGTCTATTTCGAATACCCCGGTAGGAATCTCCCAGCCCCCCTCTGCCATCAAGGATATAGCGCTACCCAGGCCTGTATGATTGGGGCCAAGAATAACAAAGGTATCCGGAAATTCTATCTTTGAGTAAACAAGCCCTGCCACCGGCCCTGAATACATAAGACCGGCATGAGGAGAAACAGCTCCTATTACTTTTTCGCGTGGCAGGTCCTGTACATAAAGTGAGACCTCCTCAATTAACCCTTCTTTTGTGCCCCTGTAAAACTGACCAGCAACAGCCGGTTGCCTTATCATTTCCCCCTCTCTTTAAAAGGCCTCTTCACCCTCTTCATAGATTATATCACTTGCGTAATCTACAAATCTTGTACAGCTTGATAGGAATGTTAGATTTACTGTATCAGTTGGACCATTTCTCTGTTTGGCAATGATCACCTCGGCCTTTCCCCTGCTTTCAGGGTTGTTCTTGTTGTAAACCTCGTCTCTATATAAAAACAGTATTACATCGGCATCCTGCTCTATAGCACCCGATTCTCTGAGATCAGCAAGAGTCGGTCGTTTGTCATGGCGTTGCTCGACAGCCCTGTTCAGCTGACTAAGCGCTATAACAGGTACCTCGAGCTCTTTAGCCAGGGCCTTTAAAGACCTGGAAATATCGGATATCTCCTGTTCGCGCCTTTCAAAACTACCACGGCCTTTCATAAGCTGTAGGTAGTCAACAATAATAAGGCTCAGGCCTCCTTTTTCTAACTTAAGCCTCCGTGCCTTTGCCCTCATCTCGAGCACAGAAAGATTTGAGGAGTCGTCTATGTATACCGGTGCCTCTGCCAGTTTACCTGCAGCAGAGGTCAGCTTGTGCCAGTCTTCCTTACCAATAAATCCCTTCCTTACTTTATTTGCGTCCACCATGGCCTCAGAACAGAGCATCCTGATGGCAAGCTGTCTCTTTGACATCTCCAGACTGAATATAGCAACAGGCTCGCCCCCCTCTACTGCCACATGCTGGGCAATGTTGAGAGCAAAGGTGGTCTTACCCATTGAAGGACGGCCTCCAACGATAATCAGATCACCTGGCTGAAACCCGGTTGTAAGCTCATCAAGATCCCTGAATCCTGAAGGTACACCGGTTATTGCCTTTTTGCTGTCGTACAGGTCCTCTATCATCTGGAAGCTGTCCTTGATAACATCCTTCATGCTTGAAAATGTAGTGGTTGTACGCTTGTCGGATATCTCAAAAATGGTCTTTTCAGCCCTATCGACCATTTCATCTGCTGGCATTCCCTCGTCGTAGACCATCTCAATTACTTCAGTGGCAGCATGAATAAGCCCCCGCATAAGCGCCTTTTCCCTGATTATCTTTGCATGATGCTTTACATTTGCAGCAGTAGGAACCGCTGCAACCAGGGATGATAGATAAGAGGCCCCACCTACACTTTCAAGCTCCTTTTTCATCTGCAGGTGTTCTTTAAGTGAAATGATATCTATTTCCTCGCCCCTTTCAAAGAGCTCTGTCATGGCAAGGAAGATCTTGCGGTGAGCCTCTCTGTAGAAATCCTCAGGGGTGATGATCTCAAGAACCTTCAGGAGGGCCTCTTTGTCAAGCAGTATCGCACCAAGAACCGATTGTTCAGCCTCAATGCTTTGAGGAGGAACCCTTGCTGTTAACTGATCATATCCGGCTACATTCATATAAGGAACTTATAAAGGTTATTCATCCTTAACAACCTGAACCGTTAGCTCAGCCACCACATCCTTATGTAACTTCACCTTTACTTTATATTCACCGAGCCTTTTGATCGGTTCTTCAAGGATGATCTTCTTTCTGTCTATCTCAAACCCCTCCGCGGTAAGTGCCTTTTCTATATCAATAGTTGTAACTGAACCGAATAGCTTATCTTCCTCTCCGGCCTTGGCCTTTATTGTCAGCACCTTGGAGGAAAGCTTGTCTGCCAGAGCCTGGGCTGCATTTTTTATCTTTTCTGCCTTTTGCCTGAGAACCCTTTTGTAGTGTTCAAACTCCTTTATATTTTTAGGATTGGCAACAACCGCCAGGTTCCTTGGAATAAGATAGTTTCTTGCATAACCAGGCTTAACATTAACAATATCTCCAACACTTCCAAGACGATCAACATCCTCTTTTAGAATGACCTTCATGACAGTCCCTCTCCTTTCAATACAGAGTATTTTGGCTATGAGTGAATGTGATATTTAGTATAGCCAAGGTTATTTAAATGTTTCAAGTTTAATTTACCCTTTGCTGGTTTGACTAAAAGGTCAGGATTTTGTATACTGCTCAGTATAAAAAATACAACTTTATATTGTTAAAGTATTACTTTTACTTAATCTGCTAACTATTTGTTATTTTTAATTATTTATGAATCCTGTAGAGATTTATAAAATCCTGCCCAAAACCAACTGTGGCAGATGCCCTCAAAAGACCTGTATGGCCTTTGCACTTTCGCTCCTTAAGGGAGAGGTAAAAGCAGATGCATGTCCGGAACTGTCTGAGCATGCAAGGCAGGAACTCTCAAAGATCGAGATTAAGGACTGGAAGGCTGAGCTTATAGAAAAACTACAGAAAGAGATCCAGGAGATTGACCTGAGTGAGGTAGCCGAGGGCATTGGGGCAGAGCTAAGAGATGGCAATTTAATTATCAGGTGTTTTGGTACAGATTATACCGTGGCACCAGATGGTGAAATAACAACCAGTGGGCATATTAATCCCTGGATAAAGATACTGCTGCTACATTATATAAGAACAGCGGGTAAGGGAGAGTTTTCAGGCCGATGGGTCTCATTTTCAGAACTAAAATCTGGTATGGTAAAGGAGGCATCCTTCAGGCGAGACTGTGAAGAGCCACTTCGGGAGTTACTTGATAAACACTTCCCTGTGGTAGAACGTATGCTTTTGGCACTCGGGGCAACGCCAACCAAGCATGAGGCTAGTAAATATGCATGGCAACTAAAGGCCCTACCCAAGCTACCGGTACTGATATTATACTGGCCTGAGGAGGATGGTGAGCCCTCGGCACTAAAAATACTCTTTGACAGTACGGCTGACAGGTTCCTGGATGTGGAGTCAATTATATTTGTGCTTGAGGGCCTTATAAATATAATTGAACACGCCTTAAGTGCCCATAATCATTAAAAGATTGCAAGAATCTAATCCTAAAGGTTAAAATATTTATCCTGAAATTGATCTTATCCCGAAAGGAGAGGAATTCTTATGCCTGAAGGTATTAAGCTTGTTACCGGTAATGCTAACAGACCCCTTGCAGAGGAGATCTCCAAGGAACTTGGTGAGCCTCTGACCGACGCAACAGTTTCTCGTTTTAGTGATGGTGAGATCATGGTTCAGATCAACGAAAATGTCCGCGGCGCAGATACCTTTGTAATCCAGCCCACCTGCTCCCCTGTTAACGACAATATCATGGAACTTTTACTGATCATCGATGCCCTCAGAAGGGCCTCTGCCAGAAGAATCACAGCGGTTATCCCCTATTATGGATATGCACGTCAGGACAGAAAGGTCCAGCCAAGGGTGCCTATATCCTCCAAACTGGTAGCAGACCTTATCGAAACAGCAGGTGCACACCGGGTATTAACTATGGATCTGCACGCGGGGCAGATTCAGGGTTTTTTTGATATACCAGTGGACCATCTCTATGCTACCCCGGTGCTGCTTGACTACATAAAGGAACATTATCCAGATGGTAATCTGGTAATTGTTTCACCTGATGCAGGTGGTGTGGAACGTGCAAGGGCTTTTGCAAAGAGGCTTGGCTGTTCCCTTGCAATTATCGACAAGAGAAGAGAGAGGGCAAACATCTCAGAGGTAATGAATGTAATAGGTGATGTAAAAGGGAAAGACACCCTTGTGCTTGATGATATGATAGACACAGCAGGAACCACTGTTCAGGCTGCAAAGGTGCTCATTGAAAAAGGGGCTCGAAGGGTAGCTGCAGCATGTACCCATGCAGTGCTTTCCGGGCCAGCCATAGACAGGATAAACAACTCTCCCCTGGAAGAGGTAATTGTAACAAACACCATACCTCTTGACAGCAAAAAGGAAAAATGTAGTAAACTAACTGTTCTGAGTATTGCAAAGCTTTTTGCCGAATCCATAAAGAGAATACATGAGGAGACATCAATAAGTTCACTTTTTGTCTGATTAAGGAGGAATAAATGGAAAGGGTTGTTTTGGAGGCAGAAGACAGAACAGAGCTTGGAAAAGGTCCGGTCAGGGCTTTAAGGCGTGCCGGGTACACCCCTGCAGTGCTTTACAGAGCTGGCAGATCAAGACCAATTAAACTGAAAAAGCGGGACCTGGTCAAGTTCATCAACACAACTATGGGTGAACAGGTCATGATTACCCTGAAGTTTCCAAACGAAGAAAAGCTTGCACTGCTTAAGGACTACCAGGTTGACCCGGTGAAAAATGAGCTTCTTCATACAGACTTCTACGAGGTATCTCTGAAGGAGAAGGTAAGGGTTACTGTTGAGGTGGTACTTGTTGGCGAGCCAGTGGGTGTGAAAAGAGAGGGTGGAATACTCCAGCATGGTCTAACAGAAATCGAGATCGAGTGTCTGCCCGAGGCCATCCCACCGCATATCGAGGTGGATGTATCTGAACTACGGGCTGGTGAATCAATCCATGTGGGTGATCTTAAGCTGCCAGAGGGTATCAGGGTGCTGGAAGATCCCAAGGAGGTGCTTGCAACTGTAACAGAGCCAACTGCAGAGGCAGAAGAGACAGCTGAAGAGGTTGAAGAGGCAGAACCTGAGGTAATCAAGAAGGGCAAGAAAGAGGAAGCTGAAGAGGAAGAGGCCTCTAAAGAGTCTAAAGAGGAATAAGCCGAGTTGTGGATTGTTGCTGGACTTGGTAATCCAGGCAGAAGGTATAAAAAGACCCGACACAACCTTGGCTTTGAGGTAGTAGATTTATTAGCAAAAAGATGGGCCCTTTCCTTTAAGGAAAAAGACCTATATGAGATAGCTAAGGGGCTTTACAGACAACGAGAAGTTGTCCTTGTAAAGCCCCTTACATTTATGAACCTAAGTGGCGAGGCCATTAAGGTAGTTAAGGACTTCTACAAGATATCCCCTCAAAACATAATCGTAGTCCATGACGACCTTGACCTTCCCCCTGGTCGGATAAAACTTAAAAAGGGCGGCTCCTCTGGAGGACATAAAGGGGTTCAGTCCATAATCGACAGGCTTTCAGACAGAGGATTTTTAAGGGTAAAGCTCGGCATAGGAAAGCCTGAAGATGAACCCATTGAGGGCTATGTTCTTAGAAAACCCTCCGCGGCAGAGGCACCTCTTATTGAGGAAGCCATAGAGAAGGCAGCTGATGCTGTTGAGGAAATCATTGTCTCTGGGATTGATATCGCAATGAATATCTACAATAAAAAAGAATAGTTAAACTCTTATTATTCAAGCAATTCTTTAACTTTTTTAAGATTTCTCACATCATCCTTTTCCGTTTTCTTTGGTGTTTCAAGGATCAGTGGAATGCCTCTGGTCATGGGATGATTAAGAAATACCCTGAAGCCATTGTCCCCAATATAGCCAAGGCCAATATGTTCGTGTCTGTCGATACCTGAAGAAAGAGGCCTCTTTGAGTCGTTAAGGTGAATTAGCTTTATTTTTAATGGGCTGATGAACTCCTCAATCTCACTGTACAGACTATCGCAGCCCTCTCTGGTGGTGATATCATAACCTGCCTGAAAGGCATGGCAGGTGTCTATACAAAGACCACCTATTGAGTCTGGACCTGCCTTTTCAGTGATAATTGAGAGGTTTTCAATGGTAGAGTAGATGTCGCCTTTCTGGCCTGCTGTATTTTCAAGAAGTATTCTACCTTTGACCCCTGCTCTTGTGGTGGCCTCTTTTATAGCCTCTGAGGCAAGCTTAATGGCCACATCTATTGGTTGCCCTACCGCCCTTCCAGGATGAAGGACCAGATAATCAGCCCCTGTTTGCTCAAGAATCATTAACTCGTAAGCAAGCAGCTTTATAGAGCGAGTTCTTACACCTTTGTCTGGAGATGAAAGATTGATTAAATAGCTACAGTGGATAAACACTGGTGAGATGCCAAGACTTTTCCTCAGGTTTCTGAACTGCCTGATATCAGCCTCGTCCGGCTCCGGGGTATCCCAGGACCGTGGGCTATGACAGAAGATCTGCATGGTGTTACACCCGAGTTTTTCTGCCCTTTTAAGTGAGAGGCTGATGCCACCAGATATGGAGGTATGAACCCCTAAGAGCGGGACCTTGCCTTTGCCTCTTCCCACAGTCTGTCCATCTCCTCAAGCGTCATCTCTGTGATGTCCTTACCTCTCTGGCGGGCCTTTTCCTCGATATAATTAAACCTCTTTATAAATTTGGATGTGGTCTTTTGCAGGGCCTCTTCAGGATTGATATTTACGAACCTTGAAAGATTAACAAGGGAAAAGAACAGATCCCCCAGTTCCTCCTCTATCTCATGTTTTCTGCCATGCCTGAGGGATTCTATAAACTCATTAAACTCCTCCTTAACCTTTTCAACCACCTCATCCACCTCAGACCAGTCAAATCCGACCTTTGAGGCCCTCTCCTGCACCTTTTTAGCCCTTAAAAGAGAAGGCATGGCCTTTGGAATTCCCTCAAGCACCGATTCAGAGAGTTTCCCCTCTTTCTTTTTGTACTCATCCCAACGCTTTACCACCTGATCAGCCGTGTCGAGCCTGTCTGAGCCAAACACATGAGGATGTCTGGAGATCATCTTTTGATTAATGCTTTCAAGTACATCCCAGATATCGAACTCACCTCGTTCCTCAGCAAGCCTTGCATGAAATACGATCTGGAACAAAAGATCCCCAAGCTCCTCCTTCATCTTCTCTGGATCGGCCTCATCAATGGCCTCAAGGAGCTCATAGGCCTCCTCTATAAGGTAGCTCTTTAAACTCTGATGGGTCTGTTTACGGTCCCAGGGGCAGCCATCCTCTGCCCTCAGTCTGCTCATAATCTCTACGGTCTTGCGAAAGCTATCCATATTACACACCTCTTTTGTCACCAAAAATGAATTTATGTAGTTGCAGGTTAAGCCTTACCGAAAGCCTTTCCTTTAAGATCCATTCTGCCAGCTGTTTCGGCTCAATATATCCCTTGGCAGGTGAAAAAAGCACCCTCTTTTGGGGCAGGGAATAACGGTTTACCATCTCTACAGACCAGAGAAAGTCGTCTTTTGAGGTTATCACGAATTTAACCTCGTCGTTGGGTCTTAATCTGTAAAGGTTTCGAAAATCCATCTTTTCGGACATACCACTGCCTGGTGTTTTCACATCCAGCACAGCCACTGCCCGTGGATCAAGCCTTGTAATATCAACAGATCCATTTGTCTCAACAAGCACCTGAAATCCACTGTCAGAAAGCCTGGTCACAAGCTCAAAGGCGCCCTCCTGGATCAATGGCTCACCACCTGTAATCTCTACAAGAGAAAGCCCTGACTCTCTGGCTTTTTTTAATAGTTCGGTAACCTCCACCTCTTCGCCTTCTGCATAGGCATACTCGGTATCACAATAGCTACATCGCAGATTACATCCAGTAAGTCGTATAAAAAAGCATGGGTAACCTGCATAGCTGGATTCACCCTGAATACTGGAGAAGGTCTCACATAGTTTAACTGTCTTTGTGACAATCATCAGAGTCCGATTTAAGATGGTCCTTTAGAAATTAAATATCTCTTTCAGGGCTTTCTCCACTGGCTCGGGAACAAGCCCCTTTACAGAGCCTCCAAAGGAGGCTATCTCCTTTATCATTGTAGATGAAAGGAAGGAGTACTCCTCAGAAGGCATCATAAATACCGTCTCCACATCAGAGTCAAGCCTTCGATTCATTAGGGCCATCTGCATCTCATACTCAAAGTCCGAAACTGCTCTCAACCCCCTGACAATTGCCACCCCACCCTTTTTCTTAACATAATCCACAAGCAGCCCATTGAAGGCCTCTACCCTGACCTTCTCAAGCCCTTTCAGGGATTCCTCTATCAACTGCACCCTTTTTTCAATGGGGAAGAGGGGCTTTTTCTTCAGATTTACAGCCACTGCAACAATCACCTCATCAAAGATCCTGAGGCTTCTCTTAACAATATCAATATGACCGTTTGTTATAGGATCGAAGCTACCAGGACATATTGCCAGTTTACTCATTCTTTCACCTCTAACACATAGGTTGTGATATTGGTATCTCCATAGTTGTACTCTTTAAGTTTACAAAGTCCTTCAACCGAGTCAGGAAGCCTGCGTTTTGAAAAGTGCTCCACGATAACCATGCCAGTGTCTGCCAGAACAGGGTGTTTGGCAATCAAAGGTAACACGAGCATAATCTCTTCCGACTGATAGGGCGGATCCACAAATATATACTGAACCTTCTCACCTCTGTCAGCAAGCCTTTTTATAAAATTAACCGCCTTCATCCTGTAAACATGTACTCCCTCTTTGAACCCAAATTGGGTTGCCAGCTTTTTTATAAGTTCAACCCTCAATGGGTTTATCTCTACAAAGTAGCATTTAGAGGCACCTCTACTCAGGGCCTCAAGGCCCACAGCTCCTGTGCCCGCATATAGGTCAACAAAGGTAGCACCCTGAATCTGGGGTCCAATAATATTGAATATCGCCTCTCTGACCTTCGCTGCAGTAGGTCTTATATCCTTGCCCTTTGCCTTTACCGATCTACCCTTTGCTTTGCCTGCAGTTATCCTCATGGATCAGTTCCCGATTGGTGGATTTATTATAAGGTCCAGTTCACTGCGAGGCGCATCAATTATAACCCTTCTGCCTTCCACCTTAAGTCGGCCCTCGGAAAACAGCTTTATTGCATAGGGAAATATCCTGTGTTCCTGCCTGAGTATTCGCTCTGAAAGGCTATCCTCTGTGTCATCATGATAAACTGGTACTGCTGCCTGTATAATAATTGGACCTGTATCAACGCCCTCATCCACAAAGTGTACTGTACAGCCAGAGATCTTTACACCATAATCCAGCGCCTGTTTCTGCCCGTGAAGCCCTGGAAAGGATGGCAGTAAGGCCGGATGTATATTCATTATCCTCATCGGATAGGCTTCGATCAGGGGTTTCTTGACCACACGCATAAAACCGGCAAGCACAACCAGCTCAACTGATCGTTTCTTAAACTCCTCTGCAACCCTGCTATAGTAGGCATCCTTGCTTGAAAAATCGGAGGGTTTCATAACGAGAAACTCGATGGAGTTGTCCTTTGCCCTCTGGATGGCATAGGCATCCGGATTGTCTGTTATAAGTAACTCTATAGTTGCCTTAAGATAGCCTGATTTTATTGAGTCTATAATGGACTGAAAGTTAGACCCCCTTCCCGAAGCCATTACACCTATTTTAAGCATCCCTTTCCCCCTTTCTGGTGGTTAAATCGATTATTTTATTGTATATAAATCCTATTATTGTGGCACTGACCAGCCCGTCTATAAACCCGTACACCAATCCAAGAAAACTGCCAAGTGGCGAAATACTATAACCCGGGTAGATCGACTCAGCCAGTGTCTTCAGAAACAACTCACCATAACCAGTAAAATAACTAAGCCAGGTGGTAATAAAAAGTGAAACTCCCCAAACCGTACCCAGCGCAATACCAAGTGCAACAGGTTTTAGTCTCATATTTATCCTTCCTTTTTAAGGCTCAGATCATAAAGCTCTTTCTGACTTATTTTATATTGAGAGGAGACCTTCTTTACAGCCTCCTTTCTTCTTAAGCCCTTTTTCATTAACATTAAAACCTCTGAAACCGCCTCCTCCGGGGTCAATCTCCTGTCCTCAGCACCCGATACTACCACCACATATTCACCAGCGATAACCCTTTCCTGAAGGGCCTCCAGAACCTCACTTACCCTTCCCCTGAGGACCTCCTCGTTTAGCTTTGTTAGTTCATGGCAAAGGGCTATCTGTCTGTCACCCAGAATCTCGAGTATATCATCCAGGGTATCCAGAATCCTGTGAGGTGATTCATAAAACACTATTGTTCTGGTCTCATACTCGAGGCTCTTGAGCTTTTTCTTCCGTGCATTTGGGTTGGCTGAAAGAAAACCAATAAATAAAAACTCCCTTGTTGATATACCCGATACAGACAGGGCAGTCACCAGAGCTGATGGCCCTGGCACCGGGACAATCGAAATACCTTCCTCTATTGCCCTTTTGATAACAACCTCACCCGGGTCAGAGATACCAGGGGTGCCAGCATCGGTCACAAGTGCCACTGATTTACCTGCCCTCAGATGCCTCAGCACCTCTTCTGCCTTTGTCTTCTCTTTGGCTCCCCAGTAACTGATCAAAGGCTTGGAGATCTCAAAATGACTCAAAAGCTTTCTTGTATGTCTGGTATCCTCTGCTGCAATGAGATCAACCTCTTTCAGTATTCTCAGAGCCCTTAAGGTGATATCCTCAAGGTTACCTATTGGTGTGGAAACTATATAGAGGATACCCGACATCTTAACCGCTTTTTCTTAAAAATCGGTTTATCCACATAATATGGCTTTGTTCTTCATTTATAATCTCATCAAGGACCTCTTTTTCTTTAACAGAATTTCTAAGTCCCACATAATAAAGCAAGGTTTCCTTTTCAAAGGCAAGAGCATAGTCAGCAGCCTCTTCTGCTGACTTTATGTTTTTCATCCTCTCCATAGCCCTGTCTGCAAGAAAAAATTCGCTTTCAACAAAGGCCCTCATGTACTCTGATACCTCTTCCCATCCCTCTGGCTCTTCATCACCTATTATCTCATAAAGCTCTTTGAAGCGTTCCTCGTGTACAAGCTCCTTTTCAGCAAGGGTAGTAAACAGACGGTTCAGATCTTCATTTTCTTTAAATCTCTCTGCCATCTTTGTGTAGAAATCATAGCCAAGCCTTTCGGTTCTAACAGCCTGTTCAACCACCTCTCTGACGGAAAACCTCTCTGCCATAACTACCTCCTTGCAATTGGTTATTTAGTTTTATTCTCTTTTTCTGCAATGACACTCCTGAGTCTACCGTCTATCTTTATAATCTCTTCCACATCCTCACCCCTTAAGGTCCAGCTGTATTTACCCTTTGCAGTCCTTCTTAGTTCAATTCTGACAGGTTTTTTGGGTATAATCTGAAGTACTTCCTCTTTGCTTTCCTGTTTAAAGACCTCCTTCTGTTCTGAGCCATCCAGCTCAGCACAGCCATACAGCCAGAAAATCAATATCAAGACGATTAAAAGTACCCTGTACATTTAATAAATCAATAGCTTTTGTATTTATTTGTAATAGGAAAACGTCTGTCACGTCCAAAGGCCCTTGGGGTTATCTTTATGCCAGGCGGAGCCTGTCGTCTCTTATACTCGCTACGGTCGATCATCCTTATTACCTTTTTGGAGCACTCCTCCTCACAACCAAGATTCAGTATCTCCTCGAAGCTTCTATCCTCCTCTACATAGGCCTTGAGTATAGGATCAAGCACCTCATATGGCGGCAGGGTATCAGTGTCTTTCTGGTCAGGTTTCAACTCAGCAGATGGTTCCTTCCAGAGTACACGTTCAGGTATTAACGGAAATCCTGCCCTTTCATTTCTCCATCGGGCAAGCCTGTAAACCAGGGTTTTTGGTACATCCTTTATCACCGCAAAACCACCCGCCATATCACCATACAGTGTTGCATATCCAACAGACATCTCTGATTTATTTCCTGTAGTCAGTACAAGCCAGCCAAATTTATTGGATATCGCCATCAGGAGATTACCCCTTATTCGGGCCTGTATGTTTTCCTCGGCCACATTTGGCTCGGTACCTTTAAAAACCTCCTTTAATGCCTCCAGATAGCTTTTAAAGATTCCGCTGATTGGAATCTCGATTAACTCTATCCCTAAATTTTTAACAAGCTCGTATGCATCTTCTCTACTTTCCTTTGATGTATATTCTGAGGGCATAAAAACCCCATATACCATATCCTTTCCAAGTGCATCAACGGCTATGGTGGCAACCAGTGATGAATCAATCCCACCACTTAGCCCGATAAGCACCCTCTGGAAGCCATTTTTCCTTACATAGTCCTTTGTGCCAAGCACAAGCGCTGTATAGACCTCTTCGGTTTGTTCAAGAGGCTCTGTTGGGCAGTACTTAATGTTTGCCTTTTTACGCTGCAAGGCCTTTTCATGAACTATTACCTCTGAGCATGTACAGTCTTTAAAATAAAAGACCTCCTGTCTGCGTCGAGGATCATGAAGTCTGCTCATAAAAACAGCATCGAGATCCAGATCTACCACAATAAGCTCTTCTTCAAACTGTTTGCCCCTGTAAATAAGCTCTCCCTGTTGATCAAACACAAGGCTATGTCCATCAAATACAAGCTCATCCTGTCCACCTACTGCATTCAGGTAGGCCACAATCACAAGATTGTCTGAGGCCCTGGTTGAAAGCATCCTGCTACGGTACTCGGCCTTGCCCATATGATAGGGAGAGGCATTTATATTTATTATCAGTTCAGCACCAGAAAGTGATTGATCCCTGGCAGGACCGTCGGGATACCAGATATCCTCACAGATATTTATACCAAACATAACATTACCAGCCCTGTAGACCCTGTTGGTCTTACCAGTCTGAAAATAGCGCAATTCATCAAAGACACCATAGTTTGGCAGAAACCTCTTGTGATAGCTATCAACCAGACGACCATTGTAAAAAACAAAGGCAGCATTGTATATGTCCTGATCCCTGTCCACCCCACCTACAATGGCGATGGTGCTGCCTACTGATTTTTTTATCTCCTTTACGGCCTCCAGATTGTCCTCAATAAACTGGGGCTTTAGCAAAAGGTCTTCAGGTGGATAGCCTGTGATGGCAAGCTCAGGGAAGGCAATTATATCGGCCCCCTCATCACCCGCCTTTCTGATGTATTCAATGATCTTTTTGGTATTACCCTCGATATCCCCAACAGTGGTATTTATTTGAGCAAGGGCCAAACGTAAAGTCTTCAAAGGAAATCTCCTTTTTCAAATTTGTATCTATATTAACAGATTGGGTCTTTGTATAATCAATGGTATTGTATGGCCCTGTAAATGAAAACTCCCCCCATAATTATTATGATTATAGCAGAAAAACTATATATATACCTCCTGAATCTCTGATTTAAATATCCCACAGTATTTCCAAATAAAATTAGAGCTGGCAGTGTTCCAAGTCCAAAAATCCCCATATAGGCCATTCCCTGTAGAAAAGCCACTGGATGGGATGGGCTTTCCATTGTTGCTCGTGCTACCAACAGCAGGGATGTATATACAAGACCGCAGGGCAAAAATCCCATTACAAGGCCAAAGGGCAACAGGGTTCCTTCGCTTATATTACGACCAAGAAACACTGAAGTCTTATTTACCACTTTAGCAACCGGGAGGCTTTCGAGTTTCTGTACCAGAGCGCTGAAAATCCCTATCATGCTGAAGCCAAGCGCAACGATAACTATACCCGCAAAGATCATTATGCCCCTTTGCAGAGACTCAATCCTGGAAGCAAGCGAAACAAAGGAACCGGCATAGCCCACCAACCCACCAAGAAACATATAGGTAAATATGCGTCCGATATTATACATCAGGTGTGGTAATATTGCCTTTCGGGACAATCTTAGTGAATAACCCGCCACTACCGGGCCACACATACCAATGCAATGACCAAAACCGCCCCCTAACCCGGCAATAAAAAGTGCTAAGTAAAGGCTTTGATTTATCTCCATAGCAAAGGTCTCTCAGGGCTTTACATCAAAAACAAAGTAGGTACTTCCAAGGCCAGGGATTTCAATGTCTGCCCTCCATATGGTCTTTCCACTTGGACACCTTACTATAACACCCTGGCCTTTGTAGGTACCATCCTCTGATCTATGAAGCAGGACTGCATTTTCACCCATGTCCATCCCGGGCATACTGAGCTTCAGAAGTAGTCTATCTTCCTTAAGGGTCTCTTTCTGTTTGATAGCTATAGAAAACTCAAGCCTTCTCATGGCCCTTACCGGCTTTGGGGTAATATCAAACACTACAGTGCTTCCCCCTATCTCTTTTATACAGGGACCGCTATTTATTTCGCAATCGACATCCACAATGGGGCTTTGGCTACAGGAAAAGGTAAGTAGCAAAACAAGAAGGATCAAACCTTTCAGGAAATATCTATCTGCCATATCCGCTCTGTCTTTATCAATTTATGATCGAGCATTAATCTAAGATACCATTTACCCTCTCTTGGAAAGTCAAGGACCGCTGAGTAAACACCTGCCCTTTTCTCTTTAAGCACAAAGGCCTTATCTTCTTTGTCGTTAGATACAGCGCCTCTTATCAACATGACCCTGGCACCTTTTAAAGGCCCCATGGAGGTATTGATTGAAAGTACCAGCTCTGAGTGTCTGCCTACTGGTTGTTTAAGAATGGTAAACTTCAGGCCCAGTTCCTCTTCCTTTTTTTTCAGGTCGAAATACTTAAGAGACTTCTCGTAGTAATGATCAACAATCAGCCCATCATGCACCTTGTAGGCATAATAAAAGGTTATCACCATTAAAACTGTAAAAACGAAATACAAAAAATATATAAACCTCTTCATAGAAAACCAGCCTCCCTTTGTATTTTTAACCCCTTTGAACTGAGGGTAAATCTCACCATCTGCGAGTCCTTTATCCTTCTTACCATCACCTTACCTCTTACAGAGCCAAAGGGCTCGAGCCTTACTGTGTTGTTTCCTATAATTACAAAATCCTCATTAACCGTGAGCCTGAAAATATACTCTTTACTGGTATTGTTGTAAATCGAGTAGCTATAGCTGTTTACCTCCTTAACAGGTGCAACAGGGTCTCTTGAAATAACAAATTCAACCTCAGGTCTGAGATAAAACACAATTAAAAAGACTATGGTAAACACGCTCACGACCAGCGCAAGTATCAGATTCTTCAATCTCCAGGGTCTCCCGGTATAACCGATAAAGGGCTTAATTCCTCTTTTTTCAGTCATACTTATACAGGCATCAATGCATTCGGCACAGGCAATACATTCTCTTCTTAATCCCTTTTTAATATCTATACCAACCGGACATACCCTTACACATTTGTCACACCCCATACAATGCTCATCTGTTCTTTCCTTGAAACTGATTACCAGTGTATCCCTGTCAAATAAACCACTCTGAAGCATAGAGTACGGGCATATTGATGTACAGAACCTCCTTCCAAGGAATGCAAGTTCTGCATAAATCACAGCCCATTGAACAAGAAAGAACCAGGTTATGGTCTTAGAAACAAATAGCCTCTTAATAGTCTCCTCAGGTGGCACAAAATACCATATAAGTGTCAGAGACACAAGCGCTGAAAGAGGCAATAGAACAACCTTCTGAATCAACTCTCTCCTG
>JAADIE010000117.1 GCA_013151495.1 Nitrospirota bacterium
TATGGGTTGATTGTTATGTAAAGATACCCACCGGCCCTGTAAACAAGCACAAGTACACTTTCGTCTTTCTTTATTTTTGAAACAACCCGCTTGTAATCATCAAGGTCTTTGATTTCCTGCCTGTTGATCTCCTGAATAACATCATGGCGTCTGAGTGCGTCATAAGCAGGACTTTCCTCATCAATATTTGTTACTATTACCCCTTCAACCTTCTCTGGAATATCAAACTGTTCTTTAAGTTCCGGTGTCAGGTTCTGCACATAAACACCCTTTAACACATTGTCAATCTCGCCACGCATGGAGGAGACCTTTTCAGGATACTCGCCAAGCACTACTGAAAGAATCTTTTCCTCTCCTTCCCTGATCACCTTTACAAGCACCTTCTTGCCAGGTGGGGTGTTGGCAACCATGTTTCTCAAGGAAGTAGAATCCTTAACCGGTTTTCCATCAAACTCCACAATAAGATCGCCTCTGCGAAAGCCGGCTCTGTCTGCCGGGCTGTCTTTTACCACATCTGTAACGAGAGAACCCTCGGTTTCTTTTATATCAAAGTGTTTTGCGAGCTCAGGTGTAAGGTCCTGAATTGTAACACCAAGCCATCCACGAATGACCTTTCCGTAACTTATTATGCTGTTCATCACTGCCTTTGCCATATTTGATGGGATGGCAAAGCCGATACCCATATAACCACCACTTGTAGAAAAGATGGCAGTGTTTATACCAACCAGCTCACCTTTGTAGTTTACAAGGGCACCTCCAGAGTTGCCCGGGTTGATTGCTGCGTCGGTCTGAATAAAATCCTCATAATCGGTAATGCCAACATGAGAACGCCCCTTTGCACTGACTATTCCCATTGTGATTGTATGGCTAAGACCAAAGGGATTGCCAATGGCTATAACCACCTCGCCCACCTTCAATCGATCAGAATCACCGATTTTAATAGCTGGCAGGTCGGTGGCGTCTATCTTGATTACAGCCAGGTCTGTTTTGGGATCGGTACCAATAACTTTACCATCAAATACCCTTCGATCATAGAGCCTTACCTTTATTTCATCGGCATCTTTTATAACATGATTGTTTGTAAGTATATACCCGTCGGAGGTTACAATCACGCCCGAACCAAGAGATGTTGATTTGTACTTTCTTTTATGACCAAAGGGGTTTTCACCCCCAAAGAATCTACGGAAGAAGGGATCATCAAAGAAGTCCCTGAAAGGGTTGTCTCTAAGTGTAACGGTTTTTGTTGTGGAGATGTTTACAACCGATGGTTTCGCAATTTCAGCTACCTCGGCAAGAGATTTATTAAACCTTTCCAGAAACTCAGCTGTGTCTGGCGTTATTCCGGTTTCCTCTGCGAGTAAGAGTTGTTGCACATCCATTCTCGATGAGATAACCAGCCCGGTAATTATACCAAGCAAAACCAGAAAGATGCCCAAAAACAGACCTTTTTTCGACATGATTTATCACCTCTTTTTTATAGAATTTTTTGACAAACTATTATATCATAGAGCCTGCCACTCCTGGGGCATAAATAAACGCTCGTAAGTCATCAGGGCGTAACGGTCAGTCATTCCGGCAATAAAATCACAGACCACCCTGTGTTTGTCGTCGATATCTTCTATATGTAAGTCGTGGGGTACTTCATTTATATGATCGAGGTAGTACTGATAAAGATCGATAAGAATCTTTTCTGCCTTTTTAAATTCCTTTTTGATTTGCTCACTTTCATAGACATGCTCAAAAAGAAAATCTCTTAATTTGTATATTGCCTCTGTAACTTCTGCACTCATATTGATGTGTTTGTAGTCTATATTAATAGTAGAGTATATTACATCCTTTACCATGGTATCTATTCTTTTGGAGTAACGTTCTCCTATGACCTCTACTACATCCCTCGGTATATCCGAGCGTTTTATAACCCCGGCACGAAGGGCATCGTCTAAGTCGTGATTAATATATGCAATAATGTCTGAAACCCGCACTACCTGACCTTCCAGGGTCTGGGCCAGATGTTTTCCATCCTTGGGAATTATCTCACCTTTTCCTTTTGAATGTGTTACGATCCCGTTTCTTACCTCGTAGGTCAGATTCAATCCCTTGCCGTTTCGCTCGAGAATATCAACAACTCTCAGGCTCTGCTTATAATGATCGAACCCTCCCGGGTGAATCCTTCTGAGAACTGCCTCACCCGCGTGTCCAAAGGGTGTATGTCCGAGGTCATGAGCCAGGGCAATAGCCTCTGTTAAATCTTCATTTAGCCTTAATGCCCTTGATATTGTGCGGGCTATCTGGGCTACCTCAAGTACATGGGTAAGGCGTGTACGGTAGTGGTCCCCCTTTGGTGCAAGAAATACCTGGGTTTTGTGTTTTAATCGCCTGAATGATTTTGAGTGGATTATCCTGTCTCGGTCTCGTTGAAAACAGGTACGAATGTCGCCTTCCTTTTCAGGTCTTAATCTTCCTTTACTCTGGGAGCTAAGGGTTGCTCTTGGGTGAAGGAGCAGTTTTTCATACTCTTCAGTCTGGCTGCGGATGGTCATTGGGTTGAGCTCATTGGTTTTATGGTGCCGAAGGGGGGATTCGAACCCCCACGGGTTGCCCCACACGCCCCTCAAGCGTGCGTGTCTACCAGTTCCACCACTTCGGCAGTGTATAATATTATTAAAAATGGGTAGCTTTTCTGTCAACTTGATATTTTTAAATCATTACCGTCAGATAAAAGATGATAACTTATTGTAATACAGGGGATATTAATTTTTCGTCTCCCAAGGCACCCCATAAAGTCTTGAAGACATTATGGGGTGCCCGCTATCGGCAGTTATCTAAAAAAGTCTGCGACTTTTCAGGGGCCTCTATCACCGAGGAGATTTTGTGATTTGCCTTCCATGGCAAAATTTTAGCAAAATTAAAATCGCTCAAAACTAATATCCCCTTTATTTTTTAAACGGACACTATTAAAAAGGATGTAAACAATTACTTTGAACGGCTTCAGCACACGAGAGAAATCGCCGTGATGGCGATTTCGGTGTGCGACCTCGGAGCTGGCCATGGATGGCCAGCGAGAATGAGTGAAAAGTAATTGTTTTCATCTTAAATAAATCTGCAAAAAAGGAGAAAGATGTATCACGCCCTTTTGATAAATCCCTGGATATACGACTATGCAGCCGTTAATATGTGGGCAAGGCCCCTTGGTCTTCTGAAGGTTGCAGAGTTTCTTAGCCAGTTCAATCTTAACCTCTCTTATATTGATTGTATGGACAGGATTGAAAAACCAAAGCCCTATGGAATGGGAAAGTATCCGAAGACCTTTTTGCCAGCTCCGGAGTTTTTGCAAAAGATTAAAAGAAGATACGGTAGATACGGAATAAGCCTGGAGGAGTTTCACAGGAGACTGAAAAGGCTTGACAAACCGGATATTGTATTTGTAACAGGTATTATGACCTACTGGTATCCTGGCGCTTTCCTGGCTATCGACCTCTGTAAGAGGCTCTGGCCCACTGTGCCAGTGGTGCTTGGGGGGATTTATCCGAGTCTTTTTCCTGAGCATGCAAGGCGCTTTTCCGGAGCCGACCTTGTCTACAGTGGCAGGGTGGGTTATAACCTGATTGATCAATTAAAAGAGCTTGGAATATCTTTAAAAAAGGTTAAAGAAAAACCTGTTCCATACTATAGATTGAATTTCTATCCTGAGCCCTCTTATGGAGTCATTCTCAGTTCTGAGGGATGTCCGTTCAGATGTTCCTATTGTGCCTCTGGTATTTTGTGGAAGGGCTTCAGGCAAAAGAGCCCGGAGGATATATTAGAGGAGATCGAATTCCAGGTTTCAATGGGTATAAGGGATTTTGCCTTTTATGATGATGCCCTGCTTTACAACCGTGAAACCCATATAAAGCCTCTACTTAAAGGAATTATCGAGGCAGAGTTCAATATAAGGTTACATGCCCCTAATGGGCTTCATGCCAGATATCTTGACGAGGAGCTTGCCCTGTTAATGAAGAGGGCCGGGTTTGTAACTATAAGACTGAGCCTTGAAACCACGAATCCAGAAAGACAGAAGTCCACGGGAGGAAAGGTCTTCAATCAGGAACTTGAGAGGGCGATAAAGCATCTGAATAAGGCCGGCTTTGGGAAAAAAGAGATAGGAGTCTATCTGATGTACGGTCTTCCTGGACAGGAGTTAAGGGAGGTATACCAGGGTGTGGAATACCTGAAGGGACTGAATGTAAGGATCCACTTGGCCGAGTTTTCACCCCTTCCCGGCACTCATGCATGGCATGAACTAATCGAAAAGGGCACACTTCAGCATGATATCGACCCCCTGCTTACGAATAATACCCTCTTTTCTCTTCTTTTTTGCAGTTATAAAGAAGAGGAGATAAGAACCCTCAAAAACGCTGTTTCAGAATATAATAGAACCAGTTAACCCTATTATTTGCCAAAGGGGCAGACCGGGTATCTACACTCCTTGCAGTTAAGGCATAGCCCGCCATGGCCAAGCTCAGCAAGCTCCTTACGACCTATACGCTCACCAGCAAGCACCCTGGGAAGTATCAGATCAAATATAGTTGTCTTATGATACATACCGCAGGCTGGAATACCAAGAACAGGGACTACCCCTGGAGACTGACCATTTATAGCCGGCCTTTCTATATAGGCAACCAGAAACATTGCCCCTGGTAGCACAGCCGAGCCATAATGCATCTCGCTTACCCCCAGATTCCTGATTGCAAACCTGGTTACATCATCCGGGTCAACAGACATACCACCCGTGGTTATCAGCAGGTCTGCACCGGCCTCAAGGAGCTCTCTTAATCTTGTCTCTATATAGGTGGCATCATCGGGTGCATAGTAAACACCCACTATCTCGCCACCAAAGGCCTTTATTTTACGCTCAATTATTGGCTTAAAGGCATCCTTTATACGACCGTAGTAGACCTCGTTTCCGGTTATAACAACTCCGGCCTTTGGTTTCCTTAACTCCTTTACCTGTATTACTGACCCTCCTGCCCTTTTAACTGCCTCCTGGACTAACCGTTTTTTGACTACCAGAGGGATCGCCCTGGTGCCAGCTACAAGTTGCCCTTTCTTAACTAATGAATTGTTGTGAAGGGTTGCACACATCACATCGCCAAGCATGTTAAAGGCAAGAAGTTTATTAGCGTCTATCTTTAATAAACCGTCCCTTGAGGCAATTATATTGATCTTTCCTTCCCTGGGTTCACCTTCCATCTCTACACCATCACCCATAAGGGCACGGGCAAGCTGATAAGCTGCGTCGTTTTCATGTAATTCATCCTCTTTAATGTCGAGCACATAAAGATGTTCTTTTCCAAGACGTTGCAGGTGGCAGATATCCTCCTCTTTTATGACATGCCCTTTCTTGAAGGCGCGTCCCTTGAACTCCCCCGGTCTTATCTCTGTGATATCATGGGCCAGGACCATACCAATTGCCTCTGTTACAGGTATAGTCCTGGCAGAGCCATTATGTCCATTTCCTGCAGTTTCACACATACCATACCTCCAGGACCGGTTTTTTTACCTGTCAAAGATTTCTTTAAACTTGCGGTTTGCTGTCTGCCTTAAATAATCCTCTAACTCGGCATACTTTTTTAAAAATTCTCTGGCCTCTTCTGTCAGTTTTGCACCACCACCATTAACACCACCCACCCTGGTTTCGACCAGTCTTATTCCAAGCCTTTCCTCCATTGCTTTTATATAGCTCCAGGCCTTTCTGTAAGAAATGTTAATCTCCCTTGCCGCCCTGTTTATTGAGCCATATCGGTCTATTGCCTCAAGTAAAAACCTGCGGCCTCTTCCGAAAACCGGCTCACCAGATACCTCTATCCAGATCTTTGATTTTACCTTCATTGAATTAACCGTTATAGCTGTTTTGCATAACGAACCTCAAAATTTTTTACTCAGTACTCGAGATCAGGATGCGTTCTAATAAAAATATACCTTTCAGTGGAGAAAGAATTCCTTTTATTGTGCTTTCTATAATTAACTTGACGAACTCTTTTTTTATGGGAACTTCCTGGTCGTCAGCATATAGCCGTAGATCGTCCTGATCTATGCAAAGATTTACCTTCCTGGCTTCGTATCCAAGACTAAGTGTAATCGCCTTTAAGATATTACCGATGTACCTCTGTGTAAATGGGTTTAAAGGTACAATGGTGTCGTTAACAACCAGATTTGTTTTCAACTCTATAGTATCCTCCTTCAATACATGGCCTGCATAGAGTTGAACCATTTTTCACTACCTCCCTCATATCCTGTACATATTCCCCACAACGAGAGCATTGCACCCTCGACATGGGCCTTCCTGGCATATCCTGTGGTGGTATTGAAACCTTTACTTCCTGACAGGTAAAGAGTTCACTGTCAGGCATTATCTTATATGCCTCAAGCTGGCATTTGTATTTATCTTCAATATCGGGAAAATAATCTCTTGCCTTTAGCTTTGCCTCTTCAAGTGCAACTACTCTAACGGCTTTGCCTGTTTCGAGATTTACAAATGTGGCCGCCATTTTTCCATAATCTACAAATCTCATTGTCCTTTTTCCAAGGCTACAGCCTGTTACAGACTGAAGGGCATCAGTTGCACAACGGTCTATCTCTACAAAGAGGTATATTTTCTTTCTGTCAGCACCCTTGGGATCGGTTATTCCTATTTGTTTTAATCCATAAATAGCCATCCTTACTCCAAGAACCTGGCCGGGGCATAAATGTCCGTGTAATCTTACAGATTCGTTCAACAGTTCTTCAAAATTAGATGTTAATAGCAAGGGTTACCTCCTATAATTTATCTTAATTTGTTTGGATGTAAA
>JAADIE010000050.1 GCA_013151495.1 Nitrospirota bacterium
GCCTTTCAGGATAAGCGAGCTACGCGATAGAGTTAGAGAGATACTTGATGAATCCACTTCAGGTAATTGACCGTAAGCTCTTCCTGCTTATAAATAAAGGCCTTTCATCTTCATTTCTTGACTTCATAATGCCTTTTGTTACAGAACATGTACACCTGCTGTTGATACCGGTTCTATTATTTGTTCTTCTTAAAAAAAGAAAACTCTTTATTACAACTCTGATATTATCAGTTGTAGCCCTCAGTCTTTCTGATAACATTACGAATATACTGAAGCATCTTTTTGAACGGCCGAGGCCTTTTCTAACTATAAAAGAGACACTGGTGCTTGTCGGAAAAGGGGGGTCTTATTCAATGCCCTCTGCCCATGCAAGCAATGTTTTTGCTGTGGTAACAGTATTTTGCTATTTTCTTGGCAGAATACGAGAGGTGCCCACAAGCAGGTTATTCGTTCTGTACTCTGTGTTGGTTGGCCTTATGGTTGGATTCTCACGGATTTATGTAGGTGTCCATTATCCATTGGATGTGCTGGTTGGTTCGGTTCTGGGTATTACGGTTGGGCTTTTTACTTTGTTTGGATATGTAACATTTAGCAATCTTTTAAAAGAAAGAAGAGCTCTTGCCTTACTTATGCTTTTCCTTTTAGGTATGTCTCTTTTCAGGCTGTATTATATAACTACAGGTCCACTTGATTTAAGCCCTGATGAGGCCCATTACTGGGACTGGTCAAGAAACCCTGATCTTAGTTATTACTCGAAAGGCCCTGGCATTGCATACATAATCTGGTTCTCGAGACTGTTGTTTGGGAATACCGAAATCGGTGTAAGGATGCCTGCTGTGATTTTTCTATTTTCCTCATCAATAATTATCTTTTTTCTTACCCGTTCCCTTTCGGTAAGGTTTGATGGTTTTGAATCAGTAAAAAGGCAGGAGCAGGCAGGCCTTGTGGCCTCAATAGGGCTTAATATCCTGCCACTTTTTGCCACATATGGAGTTGTAAACACCATTGATTCACCCTTTATTTTCTTCTGGACAGCGGCGCTTGCACTTTTTTGGTATGCTGTGAAGGACTGGCCATTAAAAAGAGCCAGTCTCTGGCGGTGGCTCATGCTTGGTGTGGTTGTAGGTCTTGGGGGACTGGTTAAATATACAATGGTCTTTTTTGTCTTTTCAGCTTTTCTGTTTTTAGTTTTTAACAGGGAAAAGAGGGGGTTGCTTAAAAGTATTTATCCCTGGCTATCCTCTTTTGTAAGCGCTATTGTGACCTCACCAATAATCATCTGGAATTATCAGCATAACTGGGTTACCTTCAGACACACTGCAGGACAGGCCCATGTGGCTGAAGGCCTTGTTATAAGACCAGAAAGATTTCTTGAGTTTATAGGTTCGCAGCTCGGTGTGATAGGGCCTGTGGTGTTTGTATTTATGATTGTGGCTGTGCTGTGGAGCAGAAAGGTTAAAAGGGATGAGGGATTTGTCTTCTGGTTCTTTGCACCTACTTTTTTGTTTTTTCTTCTAAAAAGTCTTCAGGGGAAGGTGCAGGCGAACTGGGCACTTCCCTGTTATATATCTGCACTTGTGGGGCTGGCAATTTATGTGGTTGCACACTGGAGAGCGTGGACAATGAAACTCAGGGCAACCTTTGTAGTGGGTGTAGTGATTTCATTTATGATAACCGCAATAGCCCACTACCCCTCATTTATAAAGCTGCCACCCAAAATGGACCCTTCATCAAGGCTTAGAGGCTGGCATCAGCTTGGTCAGGAGGTAAGCCGTATAGTGTCAGATATGAAGAAACCCTATTTTATATTTTCAGATCGATATCAGGTTACATCAGAACTGGCCTTTTATGTTAAGGGCAATCCAAGAACCTACTGTGTGAATCTCGGACGAAGAATGAACCAGTATGATCTCTGGCCAGGGTTTCATAAATTAAAGGGGTATGATGCGGTGTTTGTAAGGATGGGCAGGGAATCTTTACCAGAAAGACTTGAAGATGTTTTTGATAGGTGCGAGAGAAAACTACTAACCATTGAAGAGAATGGATATATCCTTAGAACTTACAGCATCTTCGTATGCAGAAACTTCCATGGCATGGAAAGAAAACCTCCTGACAGGTTTTAAAACACCTGTAGTATGGCGCACTTAAGATATCTTGTCTCGGGCATACTAACCAGAAAGGGATGATCCTTGGCCTGAGACCTGTACTCGATAATCCTGACATATCTGTTTGTTACACGGGCTGCATACCGTATGATATCAAGGAAGTCCTCTGTTGAGATATGGTATGAACAGGAAGATGTTGCCATAAGCCCACCCTTCTTTAATACAACCATGGCATTTGCATTCAGTGCTTTATAACCGCTTATTGCCCTGCTCAGGCTTGCCCTGGATTTTACAAAGGCAGGAGGATCAACAACAATAAAGTCAAACCGTTTTTTATTATCTCTTGCCCTGTTCAGAAACTCAAAGGCATCCTCACAGAGGGCATCAATCTTATGGGATAGATTGTTCAGTTCGGCATTTCTTTTAATAAGCCTTACTGCATCATCCGATGAATCAACACATATCACTCTGTCTGCCTTTGAGGCAAGCTGTATTCCCCAGGCACCTACATATGAAAACAGATCTACACCAATGCCGCCTCTTACAAGAGAGGCAAAGGCAAGACGATTCTCCCTCTGGTCAAGAAAGTAGCCAGTCTTCTGACCACCAAGTACATCAATTTCAAAACTGAAGCCACCTTCATTAACAACAGGCTGTTTATCAAGACTTCCTTTAATTATCAGACACTCCTGTTTTAGTCCCTCCATTGCTCTGAAGGAGGAGTCGTTTTTTGCCACTATGGTTTCAGGCTCTAAAACCTCATCGAGGGCCTTGAAGATAAGATTCCTGAGTCTATCCATTCCGGCCGTCAGTATCTGGACTACCAGAGTACTGCCAAACTTATCCACTATCAGGCCGGGCAGAAGATCGGAGTCGCTGAAGACAACCCTGAAGTTTTTCTCCTCAGGATATACAAGCATTCTGTATCGAAGGGCCTCGGTGATTCTCCTTTTGAAGAACTCCTTGTCGATGTTTACCTTTCGTCTTGACAGAAGCCTTATAGCAATAAGGCTTTCAGGGTTTATGTAACCAATGCCAAGGAATCCTCCCTTTTTGTCATAAACTTCAACGAGCTCTCCCTTTTCATAGCCTTTAAGGGAGCTTGCCACCTCATTTGAAAATACCCATAGATGACCACCGAGTATTCTCTTTGATGTTCTTAACTTGATTGATCTCATTGGAGTATAAGATCCGTATTGATGTATTTCAGGGCCACGCTGTCAAGATGCTCCTTGCTTAATTCCTTTAGTCGAAATACCTCTCCTATCACGGGTATCTGTAGTATTCTTTTAAGTACCAGAAGATTACTGTCTTGAGACCTGTCCAGCGGGTCGATGGTATGGTTGTTCATAACAAGCCCTTTAAGCTCTAAGGAGCGGTTTTTAATCGCCTCAACAGTAAGCAAAGTATGGTTTAAAACACCTAATTTATTAAGAGAGACTATGATAACAGGGATGTCAAGCTCTTCTATTAGATCCACCACCATCACCACCTCTGTAATCGGGACCATCAGCCCACCAACACCTTCAACCACCACAAAGTCGTATTTTTTTGTTAGCCCTTTGAACTGATCAATTATCCTTTCTATGTGAATGTCCCTGCCTTCGGTTTCTGAGGCAACCAGTGGGGCAACCGGCGTTTCAAAACAGTAAGGCGTTACCTCGGTTATTGGTTCATCCATCTCGGCCATTTCTTTAAGAAACTCACCATCTGAAGGAATCAGCACAGTGCCTTCCTTTCGGCAGCCTGTTTCAATGGGTTTCATAACGGCTGGATTAAACCCTTTCAGTTTAAGGGCCCGAACAATCAGGGCACTAACCACCGTTTTACCAACGCCAGTGTCAGTGCCTGTTATAAATATGCCTTTTGTGCTGGTCATATTCTGTGTCATATTCTACTTTCCAGACAGAAGACCTGTCCGGTGATATCATGTTTTATAAGAAATCCAATAAACTCTACAACCCTTTCAGTGTTTGAAAGGCTGTCTAAAAGGCTGTCAAGCCTTGCCCGTTTCATTGCTTCCTCAGCCCTGGCTCCCATACCAACAGGCAGGTAACCTGGCACTATGGTATTGACCTTTATATTATACCCTGAAAGCTCTCTGGCAAGAGTTAAAGAAAACCCTATCAGTGCTGCCTTGGTCGAGGCATAGGCGGCCTGACCGGCCTTGCCCCTCAGGCCTGAAAAGGAGGATATGTTGATAATATGCCCACCACCTGATTCTATCATCAATGGACAGAAGTGCTTTACGGTATTGAAGGCCCCTTTGAGATTTACCTTCACTACCCTGTCCCATTCCGACTCCTTCAATCGTAGCAACAGGGCATCGTGGGTTATGGAGGCATTGTTGACAATGAGGTCAAGCCTGTCTGTTTCAGCCCTTAGTTTTTCTGATGCACCTTTTACCTCTTCATAATTTGAAAGATCAGCCCTGATGAGTATTGGGCTGTTTTTTAATCTTTTTGCAAGCCCTGAGGCTGCCTCTACATTGCTATGGTAATGTATGATCACTCTGAAACCCATCCTGTCAAGCCCGGAGGCAAGGGCACTGCCAAGCCCACCACTGGCACCTGTAACTAAAGCAACCCGCACTGCCTCGCCTCCTTCAGGGTATCTGCCAGTCTTTGAATGTCTTCCTCGGTATGAGACGCAGTGATGGTTATTCGGATTCTTGGTGTCGTTACAGTGGGTCTTCTTATTGCAGGGGCATATATGCCTCTTTCAAGTAAAAAGCCAGATAGATCAAGTGCCTTCTGGTTGCTACTGAGAAGAACAGGTATTATCGGTGTTTGTGATCTCCCTGTATCTAAATTCAGTTCTTGAAAAAGCCTTATTGCAAGGCTTCTTCGTTTCCATAGCCTCTGTACCAGACTGGGGCTGTTTTTTATGATCTCCATAGCCTTATATGATGCGGCAACTACTGGTATGGGTAAGGCCGTTGAATATATAAGGGATCTGGCACTGTTTATTATCCAGTCCGTTATCTCTTTAGTGGCTGCAACAAAGGCACCGAATGCCCCAAGGGCCTTTGATAAAGTACCCATCTGGATAATAAAATCCTCAGGTTTTAGATTAAAATGTCTTAATGCACCATAGCCCTGGCCAAGAACACCAGTGCCATGAGCATCGTCAATGTACAAAAGGGCCCCTTCCTCTTTAGCTATTTTTACAAGTTCATCAAGGGGAGCAATATCGCCATCCATACTGAAGACCGTATCAGTTACGATAAGGTTAAAGGCCCTTTTCCTGGTTTTAAGCAATTCTCTCAGATGCTCCATGTCTGTATGTCGGTATATAAATACCTCAGCCCTTGACAGCCGGCACCCGTCTATAATACTTGCATGATTTAGCTCGTCACTGAATATGGCGGTTTCCTTATTGGTTAGTGCAGGGATTACTCCTGTATTTGCTGTATAGCCAGAGTTTAGTAAAACTGCGCTTTCTGTTGTTTTAAAGGCTGCAATTGATTCCTCCAGTTTTTGATGAAGCATAGTGCCACCAGAAAGTAGCCTTGATGCACCTGCACCAAAACCAAGCTCCTTCATTACTTCACTGGCTGCCTTTACTATCTCCTGGTTGGCTGCAAGGCCCAGGTAGTCGTTTGAAGAGAAATTTATATATTCTCTGTCTCCCAGGGTAATTACCCTGGTAACAGGGGAGCCTCTGTCCCGGATTGTTCTAAGCAGGCCAGCATTTTCTAAATCTTTTAGCTTTGATTTAAAGTCCATTGCTAAATATTATAACCTTAATTTGACATTTAAGGTTTTCTGGCAGGTATTATAAATGTACCATGAAGGTAGCCTATTTTGATTGTTTTTCCGGTATAAGCGGTGATATGTGTCTTGCAGCACTAATAGATGCCGGTGTGCCTATTGAGTATATTGTCGAGACCCTGAGAGGGCTTCATATAGATGGTTATGAAGTCTCTGCTAAGAAGGTTAAAAGGGCCGGGATCGAAGCCACTATGGTAGAGGTTAAGGCTTCCAGAGAGGGTATCATAAGAAGATACAGGGATGTAGTGGATTTAATTTCATCCTCAGAGCTTGAAGGCAGAATAAGAGAGACCTCGTTGAGGATTTTTAAAAGGATTTTCGAGGCCGAGGCCAAGGTCCATGGTAAGGATATAAAAGAGGTCCATCTTCATGAACTCTCTGCCACTGACTGCATTGTGGATATAGTGGGCACGGTGTCGGGACTTCTGTATTTAGGTGTTGAAAAGGTGCTTTCTTCTCCTGTAAATCTTGGCTCTGGAATGGTGAAAACCGATCATGGGATGCTTCCTGTGCCTGCCCCAGCAACCATTGAGTTACTTAAAGGTGTACCAGTCTATGGTGATGACTCAGGGGTAGAGCTTACCACCCCAACAGGGGCTGCTATAATCTCGACCCTGGCGGAGGGTTTTTTACCTGTTCCCGAATTGATACCTAAAGGTATAGGCTATGGGGCTGGAAGTAGGGAGCTTAAAGGTAAAGTCAATGCACTCAGGGTCCTAATTGGCGAGGATGTTCATAATAAACAGCCTACCACGGTAGTGGAGATTAATACAAACATAGATGATATGAATCCTCAGGTATACGGATATCTGATGGAGAGGCTATATGAGGAGGGCGCCCTTGAGGTGTTTTTTACTCCGGTTTATATGAAAAAGAATCGTCCC
>JAADIE010000003.1 GCA_013151495.1 Nitrospirota bacterium
CACCTCATCCTCAAGGGGTATTCTAAAGAGGTCATATTCATGGTCAAGGATAACCTCCCGGGGCCTTTCTTCAAGGGAAAGCCTTATCCAGAAGTCCTTTTTATCAACCTTTATTGTAAAATCCCTTTCAGCCTCTTTTGTTACAGCCTTTACAGGAAGATAGAAAGAAAAAGGCTCTTTGGTCTTCTGTTTTACCCGAATATCCACCCTGTATTTTCCATCTCTGAATACAACAGAGGCCTCAACAGGGGTTATCTCTATGGCTCCCTTTCTGTTTAACCACTGCTCAAAAAAGGCGCTCAGATCCTGACCGGTTGTGCTTTCAAAGGCCTTTTCAAGGTCAGCCCAGGAGGCCTTTCTGTTTTTGTTTTCTTTTATAAAAAGCCTAAGTGTCTTGAAAAATGCCTCATCCCCAATATCCCTTCTCAGCATATGAAAAAGCATGGCTGATTTTCCATAACCAATCGCCTTTGTAAGGTCATTCTTTCTTGCCTTGAATTCAGAAAGTGTTATCTCATCCTCCCTGGTCACATAGTTACGGTAATCAAGTAACAGACGCTTTCTGTACTCAGCAGCTTTACCCTTTTTTTCACTAAGCAGATAATCGGACAGATAAGTGGTAAGCCCCTCAGCCCAGTTTCCGCTGGAGTAGTCAATATCCACCTCTGCCCCGAACCATTGATGAACTATCTCATGGGGCAAGGAGGTGGTGAGTATAAAAGGCAAACGAATCACAGCAGAACCAAACACTATATACTTTGGATATGACATACCTACAGGGCTATTGGTTTCCATAATATTTAATTCCTCGTAAGGAAAATCTCCAAGCAACTCTACATACTCCCTGAGATAGTTTTTTGTGTACTCAATATAGCTACTGGCAAGAGTCTGATCCTTTTTAAGCAGATAAACCTTTATCTTAATTCCATTAAACTGGTCCTCATATAAGTAGGCATTATTTATTATTTTTGATAAATCCTGGGTATCATTAACAAGCTGGTCTGCCAAAACAGGCTGTAGTGTAAATAATATTAGCCCTGCAATCAAAACCAGAAGTTTCCTCACCATGGGTTACTCCTTTCTAAAAGATCTTTGTTATTTCATCAGAGGAATAGACCTTCAGCGGCCTCTTTATTCCATTATCTATTAATACCACTTCCTCTTTTTCTGTAAACACCCCAATGCATTCAGCCTTAAAGCCCTTTTTCCGTAAAACCTCAAGCGCCTCATCTGTATCTTCTGCTTTTAAGGCAGCAAGCAATGCACCCGAAGCGATTAGCCCGAGTGGATCAAGCCCCAGATACTCACAAAGCCTTTTTGTTTCATTAAAGAGTATAATGTTCTCTCCCCACACCTCACAACCAAGCCCGGCACCTTTAGCCATCTCGTTTATAGCTGTTGCAACGCCCCCTTCAGTAGGGTCATGGAGTGCCTTCAGACCTGGCACATCCCATAACAACTCTGCCTCTTTCAGTACACTAATACCAGGGTTATCTATAAAGGCCTTGCATCTTTGTATAAATTCCCTCCCAAATACCTCCAGCAGGTCTCTTTCCTTTTCCTGAGCTATAATGGCTGTTCCTTCTACAGCTATTCCCTTGGTCAGAATAAGTTTATCCCCGGGGGCTATCTGTTTCGGACTGAGCAGTCGGTCCTTTTTAACGGTGCCAAGCATCTGCCCAACCACAATAGGTCTGTCAAGCCCATAGGTTACCTCTGTATGCCCTCCACATATGGCTATGCCAAGTCGCTTACAATCCTCTGAAAGGCTCCTGAAGATATTTTCTACCATGCTTTCATCTGTCTGTCCCTCTGGAAGCAGTATGGTTACAAGAAACCATCTTGGTCTGCCTCCCATACAGGCTATATCATTGGCATTTATTGTTACTGCATACTGTCCTATCCGGTCGGTTACAAAGGTGATGGGGTCAGTCTTTGCTATAAGGTATTCTTCGTGATCAAGGTCTATAACAGCGGCATCCACACCAATATCAGCACCAACCACCACCTTTGGGTCTTCAGCCCCGGCGTATCTCTTGATCAGGCTTTCAAGCAGTTTCAGATCTAACTTACCGGTTGGAAACATGACTAATTTATCTTATCAAAACATTTCAAGATAAATCTTATTGCTTTTTCATTCTATAATGTGCAATAATCATAGAAGCAATAACGAGGGTTTTTGCAGACTGTATGGCCGCAAAAACTTAAGTTTTTGCGGCTTTTTTGTTTTTTTAAGCAAACTAAACTTAAGAAAGGATGGGGGAATTTTGGAGGTAAAAGTTAGTGCAAACAACATAGACAGGGCATTAAAGCTTCTGAAAAGAGAGGTTGAAAAAGAAGGGCTTTTCAGGGATCTTAAAAATAAAAGGTTTTACGAAAAACCCTCCGTTAAGAAACGCCGCAAACAGAGAGAGGCAAGAAAAAGACGCATAAAGGCCGCTCGTTACAGGCGTTCACAGCGCAATTCAAGATAAGAGAAAACCTTCTTGAATCTATCACAAATACTTTAAAACTCAAAGGAGAAAAATTTTATGCAGAAAAGTTTTTACGACTTCAGCATGTCTGATGAGACACTTAATTCATTAACAGAAATGGGCTTTGAAGAACCCACACCAATACAACAGAAGGCGATCCCTCTGGGGCTTGAGGGCCGCGACATCATTGGACAGGCCCAGACAGGTACGGGGAAGACCGTTGCCTTTGGAGTGCCCCTGATAGAGCGATGCTCTAAAGGTAAAAAACCAGAGGCCCTTGTACTTGCCCCTACCAGAGAACTTGCCATTCAGATAGCCGAAGAACTGAACAGGGTGGGAAAACAAAAGAGGGTCTTTGCACTTCCTATATATGGTGGGCAGTCTATTGAAAGGCAGATAAGGTCTTTGAAAAAGGGAGCCCATATAGTTGTTGGCACACCAGGAAGGATTATTGATCACATAAAAAGGAAGACCCTGAATCTACAGAACATCCATACCGTTGTGCTGGATGAGGCAGATGAAATGCTTAACATGGGATTTATTGACGACATCGAGTTCATCCTGAAACAGACTCCCTCTGAAAGACAGACCATGCTCTTTTCTGCCACCATACCAAGGGAGATCAGAAACATAGCCAAACAGTACATGAAGGAGCCAGTAAGGGTATCGGTTGATACCGACCGGATGGTGGTTTCCCAGATTCGTCAGATCTTCTATGAGGTAAGACACACAGATAAAATAACCGCTCTTACAAGAATTATTGATGTAGAGGATCCCGAGCTAACTCTTGTGTTTTGCCATACCAAGAAAGAGGTAGATGAAGTCTCTTCGAGGCTTAAACAGATGGGCTATTATGCAGGGGCAATTCATGGCGATTATACGCAGGCCCATAGAAACAGGATAATCAAACAGTTCAAGTCAGGAGAGATAGATATACTCGTTGCTACAGATGTTGCAGCAAGGGGGCTTGACATTACCGGGGTCTCCCATGTAATTAACTACAGCATACCTCAAAATCCAGACAGTTATATTCATCGTATAGGAAGAACTGGAAGGGCCGGAAAATCAGGCATAGCCATTACCTTTGTTACACCAAGGGAGTACAGGAATTTAAAAACCATTGAACGTTCAGCAAAAACACGGATCCTCCGTGCCAAGCTACCCACTCGTGAGGATGTAAAGAGGGTAAGGCTACAGGAGCTCAAAGAGGAAATCCTTGAGACCTTTGAAGCAGATGAACATCAGGATTTCTTGGCTTTTGTGGATGACCTTGCAAAAGAACTCTCAACGAGAGATATTGCAGCAGCAGCCCTGTCTTTACTTTACTCCTCCGATGATGAGGACGATGATATTGACTCAGAACAGGAAAGCACAAGGCTCTTCATAACACTGGGCAGAAAAGACAATATTACGGTTTCAGAACTCATCAGACTCCTCAGAGAACACACAGGCATTTCAGGCAGCAGCATAGGACAGATCTCTATGCTTGATACCTTCAGCTTTGTTGAAGTAAGTGCCTCTGATGCACCAAATGTGGTAAAGGCCTTAAATGGTAAGGCCCTCAGGGGCAGAAGAATAAAGGTCGAACAGGCCAGGCCACACTCAATTAGCAGAAACTAAATGGTTATATCCTGAGGAGGCATAAAGGTTCGCTGGGATAGTTCCTTGTCTATCAGGAACAATCCACCGGGGTTGTTTTCATTAAGTTTAAGGCTCTGAACTATCTCATCCACAGAGGCCTCCTCCTCGACCTGCTCATCAATAAACCACTTAAGGAAGCTGCTTGTGGCATGGTCCCTTAGCTCAAGGGCAATATCCATAAGGTTGTTTATTCTGGAGGTTACGAGCTGTTCATGCTCAAGGACATTAAGAAAGGCTGCCAGAGGAGATTCCCACTCATTTGCTGGTGCCTTTATTTCAGACATCTTAACCCTTCCGCCCCGGTCAATTATATAGTCATAAAATCTCTTTACATGGGTAAGCTCCTCCATTGCCTGAACCCTCATCCAGTTTGCAAACCCCTTAAGATTAATAGATTCAAAGTAGGCAGACATGGAAAAATAGATATACGCAGAATATAGCTCAAAATTAAGCTGTTCATTCAGTGCATCAAGCATCTTTTCTTTAAGCATTTCAATAACCTCCTGATTTATTCTCTTTTTCCGATCTAACGATCTAATTATCTAACTATGATACTAAATCCATGTTACTTTTAGCACTATGATACTGTTTTAAGGTACTGCCTCATCCTGAGGAAAATCTCTATATACTCATCTGATTGATAATCCCTGTAAGTAAATTCATGTGCCCTGTAGGTGCCTTTTTTGTAATAAAGCGTCACCTCTGCATATATACCCTTTCCAAGATAGATCCGATGGGTGTAGTTTTTTGTAGTGGCCAACACCACCTTGGAAAGGGTTACATAACCGGGGTCAAGATTTATCTTCCGCTTTCCATCAATTGAAAGCTCTGCTTCAAGCTCGTTAGTAAAGAGTTTTATCTCATTAATTACAGATGGGTCTATTATCCTCTTAAAGGCAATGAACCTTCGTAGTATTGGCCATCCTAACTCCTCTCGATAATAATCTGTGTGCTGCCAGGGAAGCGACTCTGTGTCAAAAAGCACCTCTCCGTACTCTTTAGATAGTCTTTCCTTTGCTTTATGATAATAGCTTTCATCAGAAAAAAGGGTGCCCACAAAAAGGAGTGCCTTTTCAGGTTCCCTGGGTGTGCCCATTGGATGTTATAGATTGTCCCAGTTTGTAGGACCGATTATCTTTTTGGTAAGTACACCATCGGGGTCTATAATATAGGTTTCAGGTACTCCTGTTACCCCAAATACCCTTGCGGCATTCTGGTCTGGATCTACATAAACAGGTATGTCAAAGCCCTCTTTCTCAAGATAGCTTTTAGACTCAGCTGGATTTTCTCTATAAACTACACTTAACAAAACAAAACCAGGATCGTTTCTTTTTCTATCGTAATAGGCAACTACCTGGGGCATCTCCTTTCTGCACTCCTTACACCAGGAAGCCCAGAAATGAACAATAACCCTCTTTCCCCTGAGGTCTTTTATATTTATAAGTTTCCCATTTTTGTCTAAAAGCTCAAACTCTGGTACCTCAAGCCCAACCACAGCCTTTGGCGCCTGCTGAACCCTGTCCTTCTGGCTAAGAAGTACAAGAAAAAGCCCAACCCCCAATACTATGAAAAGAATTAACCCCTTGTGTTTCATGACCTCAAAACTATCCTGTAATCGCTTTTAAGCACAAGTAATATATCAGATGAAAGTAAAAAAGGAGAAAGCGAAGACCCCGGAGTTTCTTAGTTTACACTTGCAGTAAGATACTCCTGCTCCTTTGCTACCTTAAAGGCAGGAGCACCATCCTGCATTACCACAATTATCTTGTTGGCACCAACAAACCTGCCTTTCAGGATCTCCTCTGACACAGGTAGTCTTCTATCTCCTTTTGAATGGCCCTTCTCATTGGTCGGGCACCATAGATTGGCTGGTAGTATTTCTCGACCAGCCACTCCTTCACCTCATCGGTTACCTCAAGTACAAGTTCCTGCTCAACAAGCTGCTTGTTAGTCTCATCTATTAGCAGGTCAATAATGGAGAACAGATGTTCCTTCTCCAGTGGATGAAATACCACAATCTCGTCGATCCTGTTCAGGAACTCCGGATTAAAGGTCTTCTTGAGTTCGTTCATCACATTTTCTTTTATCTTCTCATACAGATCCTCTGACTTTGTTCTATGGAAACCAAGTGGAGTGGCCTTTTCAATCAACCTTGCACCAAGATTGGAGGTCATAATTATTACCGTGTTTTTAAAGTCCACCTTTCGTCCAAAGCTGTCTGTCAGCACACCCTCATCAAGCACCTGAAGCAGTATATTAAATACATCAGGGTGAGCCTTTTCTATCTCGTCAAAAAGGATTACAGAGTAAGGTTTCTTTCTCACCTGCTCTGTCAGCTGTCCACCCTCTTCATAACCCACATAGCCTGGAGGCGCACCAGTAAGTCTTGATACATTGAACCGCTCCATGTACTCAGACATGTCTATCTTGATCAAAGAGTTTTCGTCATCAAAGAGAAACTCGGCCAGGGCCTTCGCCAGTTCTGTTTTACCAACACCTGTTGGGCCAAGGAACAGGAAGGAACCAATCGGCTTCTTTCTGTTTTTAATACCTGTGCGTGATCTTCTGATAGCCCTGCATACAGCCTTAATGGCATCGTCCTGTGCAATGATCCTCTTGTGAAGCTCCTCCTCCATATGAAGCAGTTTTTCAGACTCCTCCTGCTCAAGCTTAAGTAGTGGCACACCTGTCATCTTCGACACAGTGTATGCAATGTCCTCGGCGCTTATTACCGGTATCTCTTTTGTGAGATTATCACGCCACTGTTTATGCACCTGTTCATGGAGCTTTCTGAGTTTTTCCTCTTCACCCCTTATAGCTGCAGCCTTTTCAATGTCCTGTAGTTTTATATAAAGGGTTTTTTCCTTTGAAAGCCTGTCAAGCTCCTGCTCGATCTCTTTGAGTTCATGCGGTGGGGTGTACCTTTTAAGTTTTATCCTCGAGCCGGTCTCATCTATAACATCTATTGCCTTGTCTGGTAGATTACGGTCTGCAATATAACGGTCTGAAAGCTTTGCAGCTGCCACAATAGCCTCTTCCGAGTATTTAACCCTGTGATGGGCCTCATACTTTGACTTAAGCCCCTTTAGAATCTCGATGGTTTCATCCACTGTAGGCGGCTCCACATAGATTGGCTGGAAACGCCTTTCCAGGGCTCCATCCTTTTCAATGTATTTTCTGTACTCATCAACAGTTGTTGCACCTATGCACTGGATCTCACCTCTTGAGAGCGCCGGTTTTAGCATATTTGAAGCATCCACTGAGCCCTCAGCAGCACCAGCGCCAATCAATGTATGTAACTCATCGATAAAGAGAATTATATTGTCAGACTGGATTATCTCCTTCATGACAACCTTCAGACGTTCCTCAAACTGCCCTCTGTACTTGGTACCTGCAATCAGTGCACCAAGGTCAAGGGAAACGATCCTCTTACCAAGCATCTGATCGGGCACATCCCCGGCTACTATTCTCTGGGCAAGACCCTCAACAATGGCAGTCTTGCCAACACCTGGCTCACCAATGATAGCCGGGTTGTTCTTTATCCTTCTTCCCAGTATCTGAAGTACCCTTTCGATTTCTCGCTCACGACCAATAACCGGGTCGAGTTTACCCTTCTTTGCAAGGGCAGTAAGGTCTTTTCCGAACTCATCAAGTGCTGGTGTATGGGTCTTACGCTCACGTACATGCGGATGGGTCTTCATGGAAAGATTTATTGCAAGCTGTCTTGCACCAAGCAGATTTGCACCATGATTTCTGAGTATCTTACCCCCGATACCCTCGTCTTCCCTGATTAGACCAAGCAACAGATGCTCGCTGCCGATATAATTGTGCCCAAGCAGCCTGGCCTCTTCAATGGCAAGCTCAAGGACCTTCTTGGCCCTTGGTGTAAAGGGTATATCGCCAAAGGTTAGCAGATTTGTTGGAGCTGGAAGGTTGCGTTCCACCTCCATCCGGACATCCTCTATTGAAATGCCCATCTTCTTCAGTATGACTACCGGAAGCCCATCCTGTTCTCTGATAAGTCCAAGCAGAAGATGCTCTGTTCCAAGATAGTCATTTTGCCTTCTCTCAGCCTCTTCTTTGGCATATATAATTACCTTTCTTCCTCTTTCTGTAAATTTCTCAAACATACAATCTCCTTTTTATCAGCAATTTGTTATAGGCTCCTTAATTTCATAATAATTGTTTTTCAAGCAGGTTGTCAACTTCAGTAAAAATAAATTTTATAAACAACCTGCTTTATATATTCACCACCTGAAATCAGTAGTATTCAATAAACACGATATGAAGGGCTTTCACTTTAAAAACGGAACTTTTGACCCAACTATGGCTCGCTCCGTTCATTTTTTTGAACTCGCTTACGCTCAAACAGCAAAAAAATGCCCTTTGGGACACTCCGCTCGCCAAGTTGGGTGCCCCAAAATTTCCGTAAAATTTGTTCAAGCCCTTCATATAAATTATTTATTCAAAATCTATACCAGAACCTTAATCATTAATATAAGAATGTCAATCGCCTAAAAAACAGAAAATCATCTCCTGATTTAAGTTAAAATATATATATATTGACGAAAATTTTCATCGGGAGTCGATAATTTGTCATGGCAGATTTTCCTTTTACAGAAACAGTAAAAGAGCCAAAGACCAGAACTAAAAAGAAAACTAAAAGACCGCCCTTATACAGGGTGTATCTACTTAACGACGATTACACCACCATGGATTTTGTGGTCTTTGTTTTGCAGGAGGTCTTTAATAAGCCCTATGAAGAGGCTGTGCAGATAATGCTTCATGTTCATCGAAGCGGCATGGGGCTATGTGGAGTATATACAAAAGAGATCGCTGAAACAAAGGTGGAAACCGTTCATCGGCTGGCAAGGGCCAATCAGTTTCCACTTAAATGCAGAATGGAGAGGGAATAAAGGATGTTAAACAGGGAAATTGAATCCTCCATCCAGAGGATAATAAACAGGGCAAGACAAAAGGGTCATGAGTATGTAACCGTAGAACACCTGCTTTATGCAATACTGGAGGACGAATGGGGCAGTGAGATCCTTTATCACTGCGGGGCAGACCTGGATTACCTCAAGGAATCGCTTAATGAATACTTTGACAAATACATTCCAACAAAGGCACTTCGTACAAATGAACAGCCCCAACCCACGATTGCATTCCAGCGAGTACTGTCAAGGGCCATAGATCATGTAAGGGCTGCAGAAAAACAGGAGGCCGATGCAGGCGACCTGCTTGCAGCCATGTTCTACGAAGAAGATTCCTATGCTGTGGAGCTTTTGCAATCTGAGGGTATTAGCAGACTTGATGTGTTAGAGTTCATTTCCCATGGTGTATCCAAAAGGGATGAAGATTTTGAAGACGACTACGATGAAGAGGAGGAGCCCCATCCATCACATAGGCGTAACAGAAAAAAGGCAGACCCTCTGGAGCTTTACACAACTGAATTAGTAGATAAGGCTCGAAGAGGTGAGATAGACCCACTGGTAGGACGACAGAATGAATTAAAGAGAACCATCCAGATTCTTGCCAGAAGGCGTAAAAACAATGTTGTCTTTGTAGGAGAGGCAGGTGTAGGAAAAACCGCCTTAGTCGAGGGACTTGCCCTAAAAATAGCCAAAGGTGAGGTGCCAGAAATATTAAAGAATGCTAAGATCTATGCCATTGACCTGGGTGGTATGATTGCGGGCACCAAATACCGTGGTGAGTTCGAGGCCCGATTGAAGGCCACCATTAAAAGGCTTGAAGAGATTGAAGGGGCAATCATGTTCATAGATGAAATCCACACAGTAGTGGGAGCTGGAGCAACAAGCGGGGGCTCGCTTGATGCATCCAACATTCTTAAACCCTTCCTTGTCTCAGGCAAACTAAGATGCATTGGAGCAAGCACCTACGAGGAATACAAAAAATACTTTGAAAAAGACAAGGCCCTTTCACGCCGGTTTCAGAAGGTTGAGCTTCAGGAGCCTTCAGTGGAGGAGACCGTAAAGATACTTAAGGGGTTAAAAAACTACTACGAAGAATTTCACGGTGTTCGTTATACAGAAGGAGCCCTGAGGGCAGCAGCAGAGCTTTCAGCCAAGTACATTAACGACAAGTTTCTCCCGGACAAGGCAATAGATGTAATTGATGAGGCTGGTGCTGAGGTAAAACTACACTCAGTAAAAAAGACCGTTGGTGTAAGGGATATCGAAAATATAGTTTCAAGGATAGCACGTATCCCGGCACGTTCGGTATCCACCTCTGATACAGAGCGGTTACAGAGGCTTGAAGAAGACCTTAAGTCAGTGGTATTTGGACAGGACGAGGCCATTCACAACCTGGTTTCCTCAATAAAGAGGGCAAGGGCTGGCCTTGGACATCCTGACAAACCTATTGGTTCCTTTTTGTTTACAGGCCCAACAGGAGTTGGCAAAACCGAGGTTGCCCGCCAGCTGGCCAATACACTTGGTGTGAAGTTCATAAGGTTCGATATGAGTGAATACATGGAAAAGCACTCAGTTGCCCGATTAATAGGAGCACCGCCTGGATATGTTGGCTTTGATCAGGGTGGGCTACTGACCGATGCCATCAGGCGTAACCCCTATGCAGTGTTGTTGCTTGATGAGATAGAAAAGGCCCATCCAGATGTGTTTAATATACTGCTTCAGGTAATGGATTATGCCTCTTTAACTGACAACAATGGCAAGAAGGCTGACTTCCGAAATGTGATACTAATAATGACATCCAACGCCGGAGCCCGCGAGATGCAGCAAAGCCCTATCGGGTTTGGCAATCGTACCCAGGATGCCCTCTCAAAATCTCAGGAGGCCATAAACCGTCTGTTCAGCCCGGAGTTCCGAAACCGTCTTGATGCGATAATCACCTTTAAGCCACTGACACACGACATCATGCTCCATGTGGTTGATAAATTCATCAGGGAACTCCAGGAACAGCTAAGACCTAAAAAAGTAAAAATCCAGCTAAGCAAAGAGGCTCGAGACTATCTTGCCCGCAAGGGTTTTGATCCTCGTTTTGGTGCCCGACCACTTTCAAGGGTTATTCAGCAGGAGATTAAAGACAGACTTTCTGATGAAATACTGTTTGGAACACTTAAAAGAGGTGGTCTGGTCAGGATAGATTGCCAGGATGACAGGCTTAGTTTCAGTTTTAGTTCAGATCACTGAGGGGTGCCAGTAATGTTAAGCCCTGAATCTATTAGATCACGTAGTCTCTTTGCGGCAACAGGGTCCAGTTCCAGTAAACGCCTGTATATCTCCTCAGCAAGGTCTTTTCGATCAATACTAACATACACAGTGCCAAGCCCTTCCAGGGCATCCACATTGTCTGGATCAATTTCAAGGGCCTTCTGAAAGGCCTCAATAGACTCCTGGGCCCTCTGGATATATATATTAAGCAGGCTATAACCAAGCCCTGAGTGGTATTCACTTACATCAGGGGAAAGCTCTATGGCCTTTTTGTACTGCCTGTAGGCACTCTTTGCAAAGCCCATGTTAAGTAATGTTTCGCCATACAGGGCATGGATCTCCGGGTTTTCAGGCCAGCGTTTCACTGCCTCGCGTAGAAGCCTTGCTGCCTCACCAAAATCCTCATTCTCCAGCCTTTCCTCCACATCCGATATAAACAACTCTATTTCCTCTTCCTGTCGCCTGAGGCCTTCGGCATCCTCAACACCCTCGCCCACCCTGGTATCTGCATAACTGAAGACCACCTTTTCTTTGCTGTATCTGCTTTGAACCACCACTCCTTTGAGTGAGGCCCTGGAGGCTAAAAACTCCTCCGCATCTTTATAGGTATTGAAAATGCCAATCCTCAGGCTGTAATTCATTCCATGCCTTTCTATCCTGAGGCTATCAAGCATCTCTTTACCCAGTTGCTCTGAAATTGCCTTTAATTCATTGATTGCCTCTTTGAGTCTACTGTAGGTGCCAACCTCAATGGTATAGATCACCCGGGGTGTTTCCTTTTTCAATGTGGCCTCTTTAACATCCTTTTTAGTCTTTTCCTTTCTGGCCTTCTCTGTTTTTCCTTCTGAGCTCTTCTTTTTAGCCTCTTTCTGAGTCCTTTCATTGTTTACATAGGAGGCCACAACCTCAAGCCCTTCATTCTGTTTTATCTTTAACACAAAGGCATCAGAAATCAGGGTCTTAACCTTAGCAAGCACCTCCTTTGCCTCTTTAAACTCTTTAAACCAACCAAGCCTGATTACCAGGTATTTATTGCCTTTAAGTAGCCTTACTGGCAGAGCATTCTTTTGGGCAAATTCCTTTTTAATAAAATCATAATGTCTGCGAGCATATCTCTGTGCTGTCAGCGAGTAGGTAGCGGTCTGGATACTGTAGTGGATAGCCTTACCTTCAGGGGTATCCCCTGCGTAAAGAGGCGTAAGTGTCAGGAAAATTATTATAATTATAACGAGGGGCCTTAAAAATCCCATGAAGTGATTATATCAAATAAGGACGGTTTCATAAAGAACCACAAAAGATGCCTGTTTTTCTGTTGTCAAAGGAGCTTGTTTTTCCACCACCAGAGTATGCCGAGTACGACGGTCTCCTTGCTGTCGGTGGAGACCTGAGCCCAGAGAGGCTTTTGCTTGCATACAGAATGGGAATATTTCCATGGTTTACAGAGGATACCGAGATACTCTGGTGGTCGCCAGACCCAAGGCTTGTGCTTTTTCCTGATGAGCTTAAGGTATCAAGAAGCCTTAGACAGTTCATCAAAAAAAATCTCTACCGGATCACTCTTGACAGGGCCTTTGAGGATGTGATTAAAGCCTGTGCCAGAGTACATAGTGAAAAGGATGGGAGCACCTGGATCACCCCCTCAATGATAGATGCCTATATCAGGCTTCATGAGATGGGCTATGCCCATTCGGTGGAGGCCTGGTATGGTGACGAGCTGGTTGGAGGGCTGTACGGGGTATCCCTTGGAAAGGCCTTTTTTGGGGAGTCCATGTTTACCAGAAGGGATAATGCCTCAAAGGTGGCCTTTGTCTTTCTGGTGCATCAGCTGAAAAGATGGGGTTATGATCTCATAGATTGTCAGGTTAGTACCCAGCACCTTAAACGGTTTGGGGCACGAGAGATACCCCGTAGGAAATTCCTCAGTCTGCTTGAGCGCTCTCTCAGATGGGAAACCAGAAAGGGGAAATGGACCATGGAGGTCTCAGAAGTTGAAGTTCTTCAGAAAATCTAAGACCCCTTGTTTGTCAATCTCTCCCTCGGTGTGTTCTCTTAGATCCCTGTACTTAACAATACCCTTTGAAAGCTCATCTTCACCCACAATAAAGACAAGCCTTGCACCTGCCTTGTCAGCCCGGCGCATCTGACTCTTAAGGGAACTTCGCCTGAAGTCCATCTCTGCAGAAAAACCAGCACTTCTTATATGTGAAAGCTCTTTAAAGGCGAACTCTGAAGCCTCCTCTCCAAGGGTAACAAAATATACCATTGGCCCTTTATCACGAGGTGGTTTAAGCTCAGACAGCAGCACTATCAGCCTCTCCATCCCGATCGCAAACCCAACGGCTGGGGTAGGAGGACCACCAAAGGATTCAACAAGCCTGTCGTAACGTCCTCCTGCGGCAACGGCATTCTGGGCACCAAGGGCATTTGATGTGATCTCAAAGGTTGTCCTGGTGTAATAATCAAGCCCCCTTACCATCTCAGGATTAATACTGTATTGAATCTCCAGGGCCTTCAGTCTTTGCTGAAATTTCTGGAAATGCTCCTTACAACCGTCACAGAGAAAATCCGTAATCCTGGGGGCATCCTTAATGAATTCCTTACAGGTGGGCACCTTACAGTCAAGCACCCTTAAAGGGTTCTTTTGATAACGCCGCTGACAATCGTTACAAAGAGTATCCACGCCAGAAGAGAGGAACTCAATCAATCTCTCCCTGTAAAAGGGTCGACACTGCTCACAACCTATAGAGTTAATCTCAATGCTCAGACTGTCAAGACCTATTCTCTGCAGGAAGGCCCTGATCATATCAATCAGTTCAGCATCCACATCAGGTGAGTCCACACCAAAGACCTCTACACCTATCTGATGAAACTGTCTGTATCTACCCTTCTGGGGTCTTTCGTACCTGAACATTGGCCCTATATAATAGAACTTCTGTGGAGCAGGTAACTGACTGAGACCATGCTGTATATAGGCACGTACCACCGAGGCAGTACCCTCTGGCCTCAGTGTTATACTTCGGCCTGCACGGTCCTGAAAGGTGTACATCTCCTTTTCAACTATATCGGTTGTCTCACCAATACTTCGAACAAAAAGCTCAGTAAACTCAAGTATGGGTGTCCTTATCTCTTTGAATCCATAAAGTGAGAAGATCTCCTTTGCAGTCTGTTCAACCTCTTGCCACAGAAAGGTCTCGGGTGGCAGTATGTCCTGTACACCCTTAATCGTCTTGTACTTCATCTTCCTCCTCTTGCTGAGTTTGTTCTGGCAGCTCCTCCTGCCTTATAGCAGTCTCTTCGGTCTCCCTGATATCATCAAACTCCAGCATCCTGAGATGGCTTTCAATAAGCCGACGAAGCTCTTCACGAAAATGGGTTCTTATACCCTTGAGGTCAACAATGTCTTCATGGATCTTAACTACCTTTTCCTGGGCCTCCTTAATCATGGCATCGGCCTTCAGTTCTGCCTCGCGTATAATTAATTCAGCCTCCTTGCGGGCATTGTTTTTATAGTCTTCAACCATCTGCTGGGCGGTCATCAGGGTTTCTCGAAGGGTGTTCTCCATTTCCCTGTATTCCTCGAGCTGGGCCTTAAGCTGCTGTACCTGTTCCTTCAATGTGGCATTTTCTCTTAGCAGGTCCTCCATCTCCTCCCTGATTACCTCCAGAAAGGCATAGACCTCCTCGACATCAAACCCCCTGAACTTAATGGGAAACTGCTTTTGCTGGATATCAAGGGGGGTTATCCTCATAGGTGACCTCCTTTCAGTTTATATCCAAGTTCAATAAGGCTTCCTACCAGAAAGGTCTTCAAAAACACAATTGCCAGTATTGCAATAAGTGGAGACAGATCTATTCCACCGAACACCCCTATCCTTCGCCTGATAGGCCTAAGTACAGGCTCTGTAACACCATAGAGGAAACGCACGATCGGATTGTAGGGATCAGGATTAACCCAGCTAATTAGAGCTGCTATAATGAGCACCCACATGTAGATACTAAGAAGAATGTCTACCACATTTCCAACTGCTATTAAAAGATTGCCAAATACAAACATATCTACCTCCTGCTAAGCTCAGCAGCCCTTAAGGTTGCAGCCTCTATGGCTGATTTTATAATGCCTTTAAGTCCTGATGCTTCCATCGCAAATAGACCCTCAGCAGTGGTTCCACCAGGTGAGGTAACCATTCTTTTAAGATCACAGTAACTGACCCCTTCCTTGAGCATCTGACATGTGCCAAGGAAGGTCTGAAGTGTTAGTTCAAGGGCCTCATCATGGGAAAGCCCCATTCGTACGCCTGCCTCTGTCATGGACTCGATAAAGTAGGCCACAAAGGCAGGCCCACTTCCACTAAGGGCGGTTACTGCGTCCATCTTTTCTTCGGGTAATACCATCACCCTGCCAATCCTGCTGAAAATATCTGTAACCCTCTGGTAATCCCCTTTACTTACCCCTTCAGAGCCGGAAATCACGCTCATTGCCTCACCCACAAAGGCCGGGGTGTTCGGCATCACCCTGATAATCCTATTACTATTAAGTCTACCTGTCAGATACTCTAAACCCACACCTGCTGCAATAGAGACCACAAGTTTGTCAGAATCTATGAAAGGGGATATTTCATTCAGTACATCATCCATATTCTGTGGTTTAACAGCAAGCACCACCAGCTGAGAGGCCTTTACAACATCCTGGTTAGCCTTTAGCGTCTTTACTCCGTACTGTTTTTTCAGGTATCTGAGTCTCTGTCCGTTTTTATCAGAGACCACAATCTCCTTTTTCCCGGCTGAGACGAGGCCCTTAATTATGGCCTCTGCCATGTTACCTCCACCAATAAAGCCGATCATTTAATATGACCTCCTTCCAAAAATGGCTGTGCCAACCCTTACCATTGTGGCTCCTTCTTCTACTGCAACCTCATAATCACCCGACATACCCATGGAAAGCTCCTTCAGCCTGTAACCCTTTTCATTCAGTTTATCCCTTAGTTGTCTTAATCTCCTGAAATAGGGCCTGACCAGCTCAGGGTCTTCAAAAAAGGGTGGTATGGTCATCAGCCCCTCAAGAGAAAGGTTTTCAAGGCTTAAAACCTCCTCAACCAGTGCCTCAAGGGCCTCTTCGCTTACACCGTGTTTTGTCTCCTCCTCAGATAGCTTAACCTGAATGAGTACCCTCTGAACCTTACCAAAATCTGCAGCCACCCGGTTTATCTTTCTTGCCAGCTCTATACTATCAACAGACTGTATCATATCAAAAAGCATCACCGCAGGTCGAACCTTGTTTTTCTGCAGATGTCCGATCATATGCCACTGGACAGTCTCAGGCAGTTCATCCCGCAGGCGCTCAATCTTTTCTTTAGCCTCCTGTACCCTGTTTTCACCAATCAGTCTTATCCCAAGATCCACAGCCTCTTTAATACGCTCGGCAGACACGGTTTTTGTGACAGCAATCAATACCACTTCAGATGGATCACGGCCTGCCCGCATGGCAGCATGGGAAATCCTCTTATACACATGGCTTATATTTTCAAGTAACATGGTGCCCTTTTACTCCGATGCTCAGATATTTTATCATAATATCAAATTATTTATACTTCCAGGGCTGAAAACTATTCGGCATAATGCTTCAAGAGATATACATAAAAAATTTTGCTATTGTATCAAACCTGCGGATTCCCTTCCGAGAAGGTCTCAATGTCATAACCGGCGAGACAGGCACTGGAAAATCCATTATCATAAATGCCCTTGAACTTGCCCTTGGAGCCAGGGCAAGGGCAGAGGTGGTCTCTGAAGGCTCTGAAGAGGCAGAGGTGATTGCTGTTTTCGAGCCACCTGATAATCTAAACCTGCCAGCAGGGTTTGAGCCTCAGGAAGAACCGATAATAATCCGTAGAACAGTGGCACGCAACGGAAAGACCAGGGTTTATCTTAACGACAGGGCCATTACACTGAAAAGCATCTCAGAGCTTGGCGATACCCTGGTGGATATACACGGCCAGCATGAACACCAGAGCCTTCTAAGACCTGCTACCCATCGTTTACTGCTTGACAGCTATGCTGGCCTTCACGAACTTGCCGATGAGGTAAAGGAACTCTACAAAAGACTCCAGGCCCTTAAAGCAAGGCTTGATGAACTACAAAGCACCAGGCGGCAGAGGGCCCAGAGGATTGACCTGCTCAGGTACCAGATCCAGGAGATCGAGGAGGCATCGTTAAGGCCAGAGGAGGAGCAGGAGTTAAGGACAGAGCGTGAAATCCAGAGGAATATGACCAATCTGCTGTATCATATTGAACACTCCCTCAGTCTATTAAAAGAGGAAGAGGGTTCAATTTTAGACAGGCTTTATCAGGTCCGGAGTTCAGTAGAAGAGATTACACGATTAGATCCTTCAGCCCAAGAAACACTGAATATGCTCTCAGATGTGGAGGCCCTGACATCCGAGATAGCGCTTCAACTACGGGGGCTTAAAGACCATTACGACGCAAACCCTGAAAGGCTTAATGAGATAGAAAGACGCCTTGATCTGATCGATAGACTGAAACATAAATACGGCGACAGTATCGAGGAGATACTTGATTACCTCGAGGGGGCCAGAAAGGAACTACAGGAACTTCTGGCTGCTGAGGAACAGGGCGACGACCTCAGCGAAATGATAGCCAGCGTAGAAGAGGAGCTTCTTGAGAAGGCAAAACTTCTTAGTAAAAAACGTTATGAAATGGCTGAGGAGATTGAGAAAAAGATAACCCAGGTCTTAAAGTCCCTTGCCATGAAGAACGCTACCTTTAAGGTAGCCCTTACTAAAACTGACATAACCGAGCATGGTCTCGAAGAGGTTGAGTTTTTGTTTTCCGCCAATCCTGGGCAGCCTCCCAAGCCTCTTAACAGGGTTGCCTCTGGTGGAGAACTATCAAGGGTAATGCTTGCTATTAAAAGCATCTTTGCCCATACTGATGGGATTCCTGTACTGGTGTTTGATGAGGTGGATGCAGGCATAGGCGGGATTACGGCCGAGGCAGTGGGCGAAAGGCTGAAGGCCCTGTCGAGGCATCACCAGGTTATTTGTATCACCCACCTACCCCAGATTGCTGTCAAGGCTGACCATCATCTATGCGTTAGAAAACAGGAGAAAAAAGACAAAACAGAGGTGGAGGTCTCTGAGTTAACAGGCAACGACCGTATAGAGGAGATAGCCCGTATGCTCGGTGGCTCGATCACTAAAACTTCCATAAAACATGCAAAGGAACTGCTTGAAAAGAACAAAAACTGTTAAAATAACTTAGTTCATGAAGGGAAAGATAAGCATAGATACCGAACGTTGTAAAGGTTGTGAGTTCTGTGTTGTGGTATGCCCCAAAGGGGTGATAGGCATTAAGGAGGAATTTAACTCCTCAGGTTATTATTATGCATATCCTGAAAAGCCTGATGACTGTACTGGCTGTGCCTTTTGTGCCGATGCCTGCCCGGATGTGGCTATTGAGGTATGGAAAGAGGACTCCTCAGAGGCCCTTTAACCCGCAAGCTTTCTTCTAAGTTCGTATAGCACCACCGCTGCTGAGCTACCAACATTAAGGCTTTCAGCCTTTCCATAAATTGGCACCTTTATGAGTGCCCCTGCCTCTTTTCTTATCTCCTCACTAATACCATGAGTTTCGTTACCAAAGGCAACCATCATGGCTCCTGCAGGGTTGAAGTCATACACACTGAGTTCTGCCCCTATATCTGTGCCCACCAGCTGGTATCCCCTCTTCTTTGAAAAATCCAGTAATTCTTCAATGGTACAAAAACAGATCTTTAGATTAAATACACTGCCGGCAGATGCCCTGATGGACTTTGTATTGAATGGAGAGACAGAGCCTTTTATTACCACCACAGAGCCGACACCCACTGCATCAGAGACCCTTATGATGCTACCCATATTGCCAGGGTCCTGTACCCTGTCGACAACCACCACCAGATCACCCTCGGTATCAGCCAGTGTGGATGCCTTTACCTTGCATATAGCCACTATGCCCTGAGGTGTCACAGTGTCGGCAACCCTTTTCAGGGCCTTATGCTCAACCACAATTACCTGAACCTTTCTCTGAAGTAGCCTGTCCATCAGGTTAGAGTTGCGTTCGTCCGAGATAAACTGGTTTGTTACAAGGGTGTAGCCTATCTTTGTCCCGCGCTGTAGAGCCATCTCTACCACTCTGGGCCCCTCGGCAATCACCTCGCCCTCTGGCTGTTTAATAGATGGGGCAAACTTCTCTGGCTTTTTGAGTATCTTTAAAAACCTCTTAATCGTCGGATTTTCCTCAGAGCTTATCCTCTTCATACCTACCTCTTTAATGATTTCCATTTAAGATAAATCGGTAGCCCTGGCAATGAACCAACCACATACGAGAGAAACCACATCAGTGATAAAGAGGTTGCCACCTCTGGTTTTATACCTATCATACCAAGAAGCACCACAAAAGAGCCCTCTCTCAGGCCAAGCCCTGAAATTGACAGAGGTATGGAGGAAACTGTTATAACTACAGGCATAAAAAAGAAAAGCTCCAGAAGCTCAACCCTTACATTCAGGGCCAATACAATAAGATAAACCGAAAAGATGGAGATTACCTGTACAAGCAGCGCTACCCAGAAGGCAATAAAGAGCCTTTTTGGTGCCTGTCCAACCCTATCTACATATTCATAAAAGGCCCTGATTGGTTTTACTCCCTTTGCAAACCTGATCCCAAACAGTCCTACACTGAATAATAAAAACAACAGGGCCATAGCTGGTATAAGCCACCTGATCAGCGGGTTTTCTATCCTTCCTGCAACAAACAGGGTGGCCAGAAGTCCCAGAAAAAGCAACGATGCATAACCTATGTATCTGTCGGCAAAGACAGAGCCAAAGGCCCCACCACCTCTTGTCTCATCCCTGTACAGGTAGTAAACCCTTAGTGCGTCACCACCAACAATACCCGGCAGCAGATTGTTGAAAAAAGAACCAAGTAGATAAAGGGCATATAGCCTTTTTATTGTAAGCTCAGGTGGCTTCATATCCTCAGGAAGCAGTAACCACCATCTGATGGTTGATACAAACTGTCCAAACATATAACACAGGGAGGCAAGAAAAAAGTACAGGGGATTTATATATTTTACTACCTGGATGGTCTCTTTCAGGTCAGCCTTCCTGAATATCAAAAGCAGCAATCCAATGCTGACCGCTGCCTTAAGAATCAGAAGGGGAAGTCTATTTTTCTTTCTTTCCAATGATCCGCTTTATAACATAGATGGGTTTCTTCTGACTCTCATGATATACCCTGACCAGCATCTCCCCAATCAGCCCAAGCCCTATTAATTGAATCCCCACAATAATCAGGAGCACACCAAGCAGCAGAAGGGGCCTTCCACCTATGTCCTCTCCAAAGAATATCTTCCGGAAGGTAAGATAGGCAGATATAAGTACCCCAATGGCACCTGAAGCAAGCCCAAAGGGGCCAAAAAACTGGATTGGCTTGGTTGAAAAGCTCTGCAAAAACTTTACAGTTATCAGATCCAGTAGGACCTTAATGGTCCGTGACATGCCGTATTTAGATTTACCCCTTAACCTTGGGTGGTGTCTTGTTACCACCTCTTTTACACGTACTCCATACCAGCTTGCCACCGCAGGTATAAAACGATGCATCTCTCCATAGAGATTTAGGTTTTTTATTACATCCCTTCTGTAGGCCTTTAAAGAGCATCCATAATCATGAAGCTCAACACCCGTAACCTTGCTTATAAGCCAGTTAGCTATCATGGAAGGCAGCCTTCTCTTCAGAAAGGGGTCTTTTCTGTCTTTTCGCCAGCCACTTACAAGGTCGCAACTTCCTATTTCCTCAAGCAGTTTTGGTATATCTTCAGGGTCGTTCTGAAGATCACCATCCATAGTAATAATCACATCACCTCTGGCAAAATCAAAACCAGCAGCAAAAGCAGCTGTCTGTCCAAAGTTTCTCCTGAGGCTCAGGGTTAATACATGGGGGTCTTCAGAGGATATCTTTTCCAGTAGCTCCAGTGTCCTGTCTGTGCTTCCATCATCTACATAGATTATCTCGTAATCGAAATCAAACCTTGAAAGCACATTGCTGAGACGCTGGTGAAGTTCCTCCACATTTTCCTCTTCATTATAAAGAGGGATTACCACCGATACCCTTTTTATCCAGTCCGCAATCATGGTTGATATTATAGCAAAGAGCAGATATGAATTTGCTCAGAAAGGGCTTCGGTAATCAGATCTTTCCAATATAAAGGGCCGTCTCCCCTAACCTGTGGGCCCTTATTGAGATGAACCCTGCATCCTTAAGCCATCCTCTGATCTCTTTTGAGGTGTATGTACGGCCACCCTGGGTATTAACAAGCATATTTACAGAAAACAGGGCCCCTCTGAGGGGTGATGTCCTTGTCTCGTTAAGATAAAACTCCTGAACAGCCACATAGCCACCAGGGTTTAATGTCTTTCTGATACTTCTGAGAAGCCTGATATTGTCTTTCTCACTGTAGGCATGGAGCACCTGGCTCAAAAATACCAGGTCATAACCCCTTCCAAAGGAATCAACCATGAAATCACCAGGCTTTAGCTTGATATTATTACCATAGGGGGTGTCATTAATTACCCTTTCTACAATCTCCAGAACCTCGGGTCTGTCAAACAGGGTAACCTCCAGCCCCTTTTTTGCAAGCTCAATAGAGTATGTGCCTGGCCCTCCTCCAAGGTCAAGCGCCTTTTTTACCCTCCTTAAAGGCAGTCTTTTTATAACCTCCTCACTTCTAAGACTTGCTATGTCATGCATGCCAAGAATAAAGGCCCTGAGGTCCCACCTTTCGGTTCTGTTAGGTTTTCCTGTTTTTAACACATCATCAAGGCCTGACCAGCTCCACCAGAGATTTTCTGCATGGGCTATAATGTTACCCTGATAATAAGGTGAGCTTGAGACAAGGAACCTATCGGACAGTGGTGTATTTTTGTAACGGTCCTTTTTCTTTTTCAGAAGGCCAAGGGCAGTCAGGGCATCAAGCAAAATCTCAGTGGCACGTTTATCAGTTTTTAGCTTTTCTTTCAGTTCATCCACGCTCCTCCAGCCTACAAGATGATCGAATACCCTGAGGTTGTTGGCTGTCATGATGACCCTTGAAGCCATAAACCCGGACCAGAGGGTTCTTAAATGCTGAAGCTCCTCTTCAAGATTTTTCGAAGGCATATTATAAAATGGTCGGGGCGAGCCGATTCGAACGGCCGACCTCTCGCACCCCAAGCGAGTGCGCTAACCAGACTGCGCCACGCCCCGAACTGATATAAATTCCAAATTAGAGCTGGTTGATAATCTCTCTAAGACGGGACTTGATATGTTCGAGCTTTTCCTTGAGTGTGTCTGCCTCGGATGCCTCAGGTTGCTCTTTAGGAACAACCTTCAATGAGGGCTCAGCAAAACACTTCTTAACTCCCTCTATTGTATAACGCTCTTCGTAGAGAAGCCTTTTAATCTCCAGTATGACCTCTATATCCTTCTTTACATATAGCCTCTGACCCGAACGGCTCTTACGAGGTCTTAAAAAAGGAAATTCACTCTCCCAGTACCTGAGCACATAGGGCTCAACCCCGGTAATTCTGCCAACCTCTCCTATTTTATAAAAGAGCTTCTCCGGAATCTTGACCTTTGGGGAGTTTGTCTTTTTTTGTTTAGCCCTGATCATTTAACCTTTTCGACCCGTTCCTTCAACAGATTGCTTGGCTTGAAGGTTACCACCCTTCTTGGGGTAATCTCCATTTCTTCACCTGTCTGGGGATTTCTTCCCCTTCGGGCAGTCTTTTTTCTTACATGAAAGGTGCCAAAGCCTGTTATCTTAACATTCTCACCTTCAGCCAAGGTCTTTTTGATGGTCTCAAGGATAAGCTCGATTATATCCTGAGCCTCCTTTTTTGGAAGCCCTACCTTGTCAAATATGGCCTTTGCTAAGTCTGCCCGTGTCATAGATTAATTATATTTATTAGATGAGTTATTGTCAAGTCATTAATTATAAAAAATTTTTTAGCCTTGACTTATCCCGGGCAATTATCAGAAAATTTACATAGGTATTTTTCTGGGGCGTAGCCAAATGGTAAGGCAGGAGACTTTGGATCTCCCATTTGGTGGTTCGAGTCCACCCGCCCCAGCCAGATAAGATTAAATACGAGGCATTCTCCTGTGAATAAAAAAGATATCCTCACCTTTTTTGCAACCCTTGGTCCGGTTGGTTATTCCCCCATGGCACCAGGCACTGCTGGCACTGTGGTATCAGCTGTGATAGTTTATCTTCTGAGGCCATCGGATGTGGCCATAGGGGTTGGCTGTTTTTTCCTTTTTTTTCTTGGGGTTATGGCATCCACCCGGGCTGAGCAGACACTGGGTGAGTCTGATAGCTCTCATATTGTGGTGGATGAGGCTGTGGCCTTTCCTATAGCACTTTTATTTAATAATATCAATATGTTAACTGTTATCATGGCCTTTTTCTTATTCAGGTTTTTTGACATTGTCAAGCCCTTTCCAATAAAAAAAATAGAGGCAAAACTGCACAGAGGTCTGGCGGTAATGACAGACGACCTGGTGGCTGCAATCTACTCAAACATTACTTTACATATTGTTTTATATTTAATAAACCTTTTCAGGGCTAATTAAAGCAGCATTTTGTCTTTTTTACCAGACAATAATAATGTATAATATCTGAACAATGGGGAAGGACTACCCCAGAGAGATTATTGAACTTGTAAAAAGATTGCATCAGGTTCTGCTTGACAGACATCTCAGTCTATCAACAGCAGAAAGCTGTACCGGAGGGAAAGTAGCTGATCTTATTACAGAAGTTCCGGGTGCAAGCAGATTCTTCAAAGGCTCAATAGTTGCCTACTGGGTTGAAATCAAAAAGAATGTATTAGGTGTTTCTGGAAGGACTATACAGCAAAAAGGGGTTGTAAGCCCTGAGACCGCCGGGGAAATGGCAGAGAGGGTCAGAAAAATACTAAACACTGATATAGGGCTTTCCACCACCGGGAATTTGGGCCCTGAGGCACTGGAAGGTAAGGATGTGGGGCTTGTGTATCTGGGTGTCTCCATCTCCGGAACAGGAACCTGGACCAGAGAGTTAAAACTTAAAGGTACAAGACAGGATAATAAGCTCACCGCCTCATTAGAGGCCCTTAAATTTCTTCTAAACAGGATAGATGGGGAAACAAGTTGAGGTTATTCATTGCCATTGATATACCAGATGAGATCAAAAGAGCCATTTCCGAGCTAATCGGAAGGCTCAAGAAAACCGGCTCAGATGTTAAATGGGTTCGTCCTGAGACAGTGCATATAACTCTGAAATTTCTCGGAGAGGTGGAAGAATCAAAGATTAAAGCAATAACTGACCGTCTGGAAATGATTTCTAAAAGGCATGCACCCTTTGAACTGGAGGCTGTGGGCACCGGGGTCTTTCCCGATTACTCAAGGCCAAGAGTACTGTGGATAGGTATCAGGCAAAATGAAGAGGTACAGAAGATTTATGAAGAGATAAATACAGAGCTAAAGGCCCTTGGCTTTGAAGAGGAAAACAGGGCATTTAAGCCCCATCTAACCATTGGGAGGGTAAAATCAAGGTCTGGTCTGAATCAGACCCTTAAGACCCTGAGAGGATTCAGCAAAAGAGACTTTGGTAAAATATCTGTTAAGGAGATACTACTTATGAAAAGCACACTAAAACCAACAGGGGCAGAATATGAAAAGATACATGTCTCGGCCCTTAGGAAGGAGGATCTATGAATAAAGACAAGCTAAAGGCCCTTGAGATGGCTATCTCTCAGATTGAAAGAAGCTTTGGCAAGGGCACCATAATGCGCCTTGGAGACAAGGGCAAGTTCGAAGGGATACAGACCATATCAACAGGCTCGCTCACCCTTGATATTGCCACTGGCATTGGTGGTTTTCCCAGAGGTAGGGTAATTGAGATTTATGGACCTGAGTCATCTGGAAAGACCACCCTTGCCCTGAGTGCCATTGCTGAGGCACAGAAGGCAGGAGGGGTTGCAGCCTTCATCGATGCTGAACATGCCCTTGATATTGGGTATGCTGCCAAAATCGGTGTAAATATTGAGGACCTTCTTGTGTCGCAGCCCGACACTGGTGAGCAGGCCCTTGAAATTGCCGAGGCACTGGTAAGAAGTGGGGCAGTCGATATAATTGTGATAGACTCTGTAGCAGCCCTTGTACCAAAGGCTGAGATAGAGGGGGAAATGGGTGATAGCCTGCCCGGGCTTCATGCAAGACTGATGAGTCAGGCCCTGAGGAAACTTACTGCTGCCATCTCCCGCTCACTTACTACCGTGATATTCATTAACCAGATCAGGATGAAGATAGGTGTTATGTTTGGTAACCCTGAAACCACCACAGGTGGCACTGCTCTGAAGTTTTACTCTTCTATGCGTCTTGACATCAGAAAGATCGACAATATCAAGACCGGTCAGGACACCATAGGTGGAAGAGTAAGGGTAAAGATTGTCAAAAACAAGGTTGCCCCTCCCTTTAAGCAGGCCGAGTTCGATATCTATTTCAACGAAGGCATCTCAAAGGAAGGAGAATTGATAGACCTTGGAGTTGCTGCTAATATTATTGACAAGGCAGGGGCTTGGTACAGCTATGGAGGCACCAGGATAGGCCAGGGAAGAGAAAATGCAAAGGAGTACCTACGAAACCATCCAGAGGTGGCAAAGGAGATAGAGGAAAAGATACTGGAGAAATACAACCTTAGGAGGAATGATGGAGATCAATGAGCTCCTGAAAAAAGCCTATAGCATGGAGGCATCTGACCTGCACATCAAGGTAGGCTCTCCGCCTATAATGAGGATCCATGGAGAGCTTGTGCCCATGAATGAGGAGGGCAGAATAACGGCTGAACAGGCCCTTAAAATGGCCTTTCAGGTTATGAACCAGTCACAAAGAGAGATCTTTAAAAGGAAACAGGATATAGACCTTGCCTACAGTGTTACTGGGCTAGGCAGGTTTCGATGTAATGTGTTTGTTCAAAGAGGTACGGTGGGTCTTGTTTTCAGGGTCATTCCCATGAAAATACCAACCATTGATGAGTTAAACCTGCCTGAGGTACTTAAAAAAATAGCCCTTGAGCCAAGAGGGCTTATCCTCGTAACCGGTACTACTGGTAGTGGTAAATCAACCACCCTGGCTGCCATGATCGACCACATAAATGCCAATAAGACCTATAACATCATCACCATAGAGGACCCCATTGAGTATCTTCATCGTGATAAAAAGAGCATTGTAAATCAGCGAGAGGTGGGCTCTGATACCGAGTCATTCAGTAAGGCACTGAGAGCAGCCCTTCGTCAGGACCCTGATGTAATACTGGTTGGTGAGATGAGAGACTTCGAGACAATCCAGACAGCACTAACTGCAGCAGAGACAGGTCATCTGGTCCTCAGTACACTTCATACCACCGATGCAACCGAGACAATAAACCGAATTATCACAGTCTTTCCACCCTATCAGCATAAACAAATCCGTATTCAGCTTGCCTCTATTCTAAAGGGTATTATCTCCATGCGTCTTGTTCCCCGTGCAGATGGAAGTGGTCGAGTTCCGGCTGTTGAGGTAATGATCGCCACAGAGACCATACGCGATTGCATTATAGACCCGGACAAAACAAAGCTTATAGCCGATGTAATAGCAAAAAGCAAGCTTCATTATGGTATGCAGACCTTTGACCAGTCTCTTTACGACCTCTACAAGAAAGGGCTTATAACCTATGAAGAGGCCCTGAGAAGGGCTACAAATCCGGATGATTTTGCACTTAAGGTTAAAGGTATACAGTCAACCAGTGATCTTACTTTTGAACAAAATGAAATGAGTGATGGAGGAGATGAAATCCCGATCGAACGGTTCCACAAGTGATCCCCTCTCATACGCCTTTCGATTACTGAACCTGAGGGGGCGTAGCACAAAAGAGCTAAGCTTCAGACTAAAATTAAAAGGCTTCAGTACCGAGGAGATTGAATCCACTATTGAATATCTTAAAAACAGGGGTTTTATTGACGATCTGGCCCTGGCAAGACAGTTACTTGATTATGGCCTTAATGTAAAGGGCTATGGTATAAAGGGGCTCAGGGACTTTCTAAGAAAAAGAGGAATAAAGGAAGATCAGATAAGAGAACTCCTTGATGATAACCTGGATGAATATCCAGCGGCCCTTAAAGTAGCTACAAGGGCCTTAGAGAAAAACAAAAACAGACCAAAAGAGGTTCAAAAACAGAGAATTTATGGTCTGCTCTATAGACGGGGTTACAGTTATGATACAATAAAAAGGGTCCTGAAAGAGCTATCTATTGATTGAACTGTAATAATTAGAGCATAAGGGTTATAATATTAACCCATAAATTTGCAAACACAGGGAGGTTAAATCATGAAAAGACTTTCTTTATTGTTTTTGATAATCTCTGTTATAGCCCTGACATTTTCCTGTACAAAGGCCATGCGATACACAAATGAAGAGATAAGTAAATTTCCTCCTCAGATTCAGGAGCACATCAGAAAAGGTGAGGTTGTAACTGGTATGACCATGCAACAGGTACGATATGCCTGGGGGGCGCCAGCCAAAATAAAGGTCCTGCCATCAACTGATGAGGGTAAAGAGCGGGTTCAGTGGGAGTACAGACGGATGTTTGGGGCCTTCAAGACCTATTTAAGGTTTACCGATGGCGTATTAACCGAGATAATCAGTACAGAGCCTGGAATCGCAAAATAGATCTTAATTTACAGAGGTACACATAATGAAAGGTAAAGAAATCCGACAGCAATTTCTTGAGTACTTCAGAAAGAATGCCCATGAGGTGGTAAAAAGCTCACCCCTTCTACCTCATGATGACCCAACCCTTCTTTTTACCAATGCGGGAATGGTCCAGTTCAAGGGAGTCTTCCTTGGCCTTGAAAAGCGTCCCTACAGCAGGGCAACAAGCTGCCAGAAATGCATGCGAGCAGGTGGCAAACACAACGATCTGGAAAATGTTGGTCATACGGCAAGGCATCATACCTTTTTTGAGATGCTGGGGAACTTTTCCTTTGGCGACTACTTCAAGGCAGATGCAATCAAATTTGCCTGGGAGTTACTGACAGACTGGTTCAGCCTGCCAAAGGATAAACTCTGGGTCTCGGTCTACGAAGAGGATGATGAGGCAGAGAATCTCTGGAAGGAACTTACCGATGTCAACCCATCACAGATTGTCCGCTTCGGGGCAAAGGACAACTTCTGGCAGATGGGTGATACTGGCCCATGTGGCCCCTGCTCAGAGATAATCATAGACCAGGGCCCCGAGGCTGGTTGTGGAAGGCCTGAATGTAACATAGAATGTGACTGCGACAGGTATCTTGAGCTCTGGAATCTGGTCTTTATGCAATACAACCGCGACGCCCAGGGTAACCTTACACCGCTTCCAAAGCCCAGCATCGACACTGGAATGGGACTTGAAAGAATAACCGCCGTGCTTCAGGGAAAACTCAACAATTATGATACCGACCTATTTATGCCTATAATAGATCAGATTACCACTTTAAAGGGCCTGACCTACCATAAGGACCCAAAAACAGATGCATCCATCAGGGTTATTGCCGATCATATTAGGGCATCCGTGTTCCTTCTCTCTGAGGGATTGGTACCATCAAATGAGGGAAGGGGATATGTGCTTCGCCGTATAATCAGGAGGGCATCCAGACATGCCAGATTGCTTGGTGCTGAGGAGCCCTTTCTGCACAAGATAGTTGATTCTGTAGTGGATTCAATGGGAGAAACCTACCCAGAGATTATAGATGAAAGTGAAAGGGTCAAAAAGCTGCTTAAGATAGAGGAGGAGCGTTTTATAAGGACGGTTGAGAAGGGAATGCAGCTTTTTGATGAGGTTATCAAAGATGTCAGGGCCAAAGGAAGCGATACCATACCGGGGGAAGAGGTCTTCAGGCTATACGATACCTATGGGTTTCCAATAGATCTTGCCCGTGATATAGCAAATGATGAGGGATTGAAAATAGATGAAGAGGGCTTTCAGAGAGCACTCCAGGAGCAGAGAAGACGAGCACGGGCATCCTGGGAGGCAGAGGATAAGACAGTGGCCAGGATTTATTCCGAGGCTGTTGAGAAAGCTGGAGAAACTGAATTTGTGGGATACGAAAAACTCTCTGAAGAGGTCACGGTAAGATTCATTATCAAAGATGGCAGCCCCGTTGAATCCCTTAAAGAGGGTCAAGAGGGTGAGGTTATCCTAAATAGAACTCCCTTTTATGCTGAATCTGGTGGCCAGGTTGGTGATACAGGCACCCTGCATTCAGACAAATGCCATATTCTTGTTAAGGATACAAAAAAACCTGTACAGGGGCTTCATGTGCATCATGTCAAAGTATTGAGAGGCGAAATAACCCCGGGTGATACACTAACTGCCACTGTGGATAAAGAGAGACGTTATGATATTATGCGTAATCATACAGCAACCCATCTGCTACACAAGGCACTACAGATGGTACTTGGTGAGCATGTAAAACAGTCTGGCTCTCTTGTTGCGCCTGAGAGATTAAGGTTCGACTTTACCCACTACGATGCCCTTTCCGAGGATGAATTCAGGGAGATTGAGGATATAGTTAATGAAAAGATCATGGAAGACCTGAAGGTAAAAACAGAGGTCATGGACATTGAAGAGGCACTCAACTCCGGGGCTATGGCCCTTTTTGATGAAAAATACGGTGATAAGGTACGGGTGGTATCAGCCGGTAGTTTCAGTAAAGAACTCTGTGGTGGTACCCATTGTTCATCAACCGGTCAGATTGGCACCTTTGTCATCACATCCGAAGGCAGCGTGGCAGCTGGTATTAGAAGAATAGAGGCCCTTACCGGAAAAGGCGCTATTAACTACCTGAGAGAAAAGAGAAAAGAGGTAGAACAGATTAAGGAAATCCTTAAGACCGACTCACCAATTAACAGAATAGAAAGGCTCCTTGCTGACCTTAAAAGGCTTGAAAAGGAGGTCGAGCGTTTAAAGACATCAGGAGCTGGTGATATAATTTCTGAGGCTGTTCAGGGTGCCAAAGAGATTAATGGTGCAAAGGTAGTAGCAATAGTTAAAGAGGGACTGAATCACAAAGAGCTAAGGCTTCTTGCCGACAGGATCAAAGACAAACTACATTCAGGTGTGATTATTGCTGGCTCTGTACAGGACGGACAGGCCGCTATGGTCTGTATGGTTACAAAGGACCTGACAGATAAGTTTCATGCAGGAGAGATTATTAAGAAGATTGCACGGCTCACCTCAGGAAAAGGTGGTGGCAAGGATGTACTTGCCCAGGGAGGCACTAAAGAAACCGAGAGTTTTATAAAAGTGCTTAACAACATAGAGGAGATTTTCAAATAAAGATGAAAAAGACGGTTTTTCTGCTGTGTGTAATAGCTTTGTTTGTGTTAACAAATACTGTTCATGCAGTAGAGGTTAAGGATGCGGTACTGGCAAAAGGGGTTGTTGATCTGAAGCCTGTTGAGCCATCAGATCGTTTCGATGCAGATATCGGACGGGTTTACTGTTTTACAAGGATTGTGGGAGCTAAGGGAGTTATCCGGATAAAGCATCTATGGTTTTATAAAGATAGATTCATGGCAGAGGTTGTCCTGCCTGTTAAGTCTCCTGACTGGCGCACTTACAGCAGCAAACGTATCCTGCCATCATGGAAAGGCCCATGGCGTGTTGATGTCACCACTGAAGATGGGTTGCTACTTAAAAGCCTCCACTTTTCAATAGAGTAAGCCCCAACTTTAGTGATATAATAAAAACAAGAACTTCTAAACATGGAAACAAAAAGGAGGGTTGTATGAATCTATTCGAGATTATTAGAAATGCAATGCTTGCTGGTTTTGGTGCCCAGCAAAAGATGAAGGAGTTTATCGATGAGCTTGTAAAAAAAGGTGAACTCAGTGAATCACAGGGTGCTAAACTTGTAAAAGAGTTTACGGAAAGGGCTGAAAAAAGCTCTGACGAATTCAGCAAAACCCTGACCGATGCCATTCAGAAGGCCCTTGAAAAAATGAACATCCCTACAAAAGAGGATATCGAAACCATTAACAAAAAGATCAAATCCCTTTCAGCAAGAGTAAAAAAATTAGAGGAGTCTCTGGAGAAATCCACCCAACAGGATAGCTAATGCTTTTAGAACTCCTCAGGATCAAGCGCACTTACAGAAATATAAACAGGGTCAGACAGATAGTAAATGTCTTCCTCAAGCATGGCTTCGGACAGATAATAGAACAACTGAACCTTCACCGGGTCCTGCCCTTCAGGAAAAGACTGAAGCTCCTTGGTGCAAAACCTGATCTTGGACATGCAGTTGCAGAAAGGCTGAGAATTGCCTTTGGTGAGCTTGGGCCATCCTTTATAAAGCTTGCCCAGCTCCTTTCGTCAAGACCAGATCTGATAACAAAGACCTTTGCCGATGAGTTTAAGAAGCTTCAGGATGAGGTGCCACCATTTCCCTTTGAGGAGGTCCGCAGGATAATAAAAGAGGATATGGGCAGAGAGCCTGAAATACTTTTTAATTATATTGATCCACATCCTGTTGCTGCTGCCTCAATAGCTCAGGTACATTATGCCACATTGAAGGATGACACACCTGTGGTCATAAAAATACAGCGACCTAACATAAAAGACATCATAGAAACTGATATAACCATAATGAAGGCTATTGCCAACCTGCTCGTAAAGTACATACCAGAAACAGAGCTTTTTAACCCACCAGGAATAGTTGAAGAGTTTGCAAGAACTATTAGGAAGGAGCTTGACTTTACAGAAGAGGCAAAAAACATGTGCCGTTTCAGGAGAAACTTCTCCGGTCATCCCCATATCTATATTCCCAAGCTGTACCCCCATCTACTTTCAAAGAGGATGATCGTGATGGAGCGAATAGAGGGTGTGAGGATAGACGATATAGAGGCCATAACTCGCATGGGACACGACAGAACAGAGCTTGCCAAAAAGGGCGTTGATGCCTACTTCAAGATGTTTTTAGAGGATGTTTTTTTTCATGCCGATCCTCATCCTGGAAACATTTTTGTTATGCCTGATGGTCGAATTGGCCTGGTCGATTTTGGCATAGTAGGCTGGCTAACCCCTGACATCATGGAAAGCATTGCCCAGGCCCTTATCGCATTAGTAAAAAAGGACTTTGATAGCCTTATAGAGCAGTATATAGCCCTTGGGCTTGTAACAGAAGAGGTTGATCTCGAATCATTCAAGAGGGAGTTTAAAGCAGATATTATAGATTTCCTTATTCCCCTTTATGATATGACCATCTCCGAGATAAACATTGCACAGTATCTTGATACCCTCATCCATATTGCCATTAAACACAAACTAAAGATACCATCTGATCTTCTTCTCTTAAATAAATGTATGCTGATCCTGGACAATATCGGCAGGGAACTGGATCCAAACTTCAACTTCATCTCAATTGCAGAGCCCTATGCATCCAAAATCATAAGAAGCAGATACAACCCTAAACGCCTATATGAAAAGATGCAAAAACAGGTTAACGAGCTTTCCACACTTACAGTTAACACTCCAAAACAGATGAGCATGTTGCTTAGAAAGGCACTAAAGGAAGACCTGCATCTGAAGATCACACCAATAGGGCTTGACCGCCTGATAAGGGATATAGACAGATCCACCAACAGGATTGCCTTCAGTATAGTTGTAGCTGCTATAATATTGAGTTCAGCCATACTCACACTTACCGGTACGGGCGGGAAGGTCTTTGACATTCCGTTATTAGGGCTTGGAGGCTTCATAATAGCCTTTATACTCGGTTTCTGGTTGCTTATTTCAATCATACGTTCTGGCAGGCTGTAACTATAATGAAGGTCCTCATGCATATATGCTGCGCAAATTGTGCGCTCTATCCACTAAAGAGTCTAAAGGAAAGGGGTATCCAGTTCCATGGTCTATGGTTCAACCCAAATATCCATCCATTTAAGGAATACCTGATGCGATTGGATACCCTGAGGCAGCTACAGGAACTCTGGAAGCTCGACATTACCTATAAAGATCACTACGGACTTGAGGAGTTTGTGAGGGCAGTGGTCTATGATGAAAAAAACCGATGCCGCTACTGTTACACAGTACGGCTTAAAGAGGCTGCAAAAGAGGCAAAAAAACTGGGGCTGGATGCCTTTTCAACCACCCTTCTTGTCAGCCCCTATCAAAAGATTGATCTGATTAAAGAAATTGGCGAAAGTATCCAGGATGAGTTTGATATCGAGTTCTTCTTTGAGGACTTCAGGGATGGCTTCAGAGAGGGTATAGGAATGTCAAAGGAGCTTGGATTCTATCGACAGAACTACTGTGGATGTATCTACTCAGAAATGGAACGCTTTATGACCAGAAAGAAAAGGAGGTCTTAAGATATGGCCCCCTTTGAGGAGCTTGGGAAACTTCTTCTGGTCTTTGGTGTTATTATAATTGTAATAGGTTTGCTTTTACTATTTGTTGGGAAGGTACCCTTTATAGGTAAACTTCCGGGTGATATTTTGATTCAGAGGAAAAACTTT
>JAADIE010000036.1 GCA_013151495.1 Nitrospirota bacterium
AAAATCCCAGATGGCTCTTCAGCCTTGAAATCAAAAGAGTTTCCCCGGGCAGTGAGTTTATGGTTAAGAATGTGAAAATGCTCACCAAGCCTGTAAATCTGTGACCCACACGCTTTGGCCCTTTCTAAAAGCACCGCAAGGGCTTCATCTTTTTGCATAGTAGTTACCAGAGGAATGCCCTCTTTAATAATTCCTGCCTTTTCAAAGGCGATTTCCTTTAATGTGTTGCCAAGAAACTCTTTGTGGTCCATGCCAATGTCCGTTATTACTGAGACCTTTGGGATCAAAACATTGGTAGCATCGAATCGACCGCCAAGGCCTGTTTCTACCACTGCCCAATCTATTGAGTTTTCATAGAAGTAGTAAAAGGCCAGGGCTGTGATGAATTCAAAGAAGGTAGGGTTAATATCAGAGGCTGACTTTAAGAGTTGTCGGATATGCTGTGTTAACCTTACCACATCATCTTCAGTTATCTCTACTGTATCGATGGTGATCCTTTCAGTAAACCTTACAAGATGAGGTGATGTAAATAGCCCTGTCCTGAAGCCAGCCGAGCTTAAAAGTGCCGATATCATCCTTGCAGTAGAGCCCTTACCATTGGTGCCCGCAATGTGGATCGAGTTGAAATGCGATTGTGGGTTGCCAAGAAGATTCAGTAAGGCGGTAATGTTTTTAAGCCCAAGCTTTATACCATGTTTTGTAAGGTTATAGAGGTACTGGAGGGTTTCATTGTAATTCATTTCAGGAGCTTAAGTATCTTGTAAAGGGTTTCTTTGAGGGATGTTCGTTCAACGACCAGATCTATAAGGCCATGATCAAGCAAGAACTCTGCCTGCTGAAAGTTCTCCGGTAGCTTCTGCCCGATGGTCTGCTCAATAACCCTTGGACCGGCAAAACCTATTAAACTACGGGGCTCTGCAATTATTATATCGCCAAGCATGGCAAAACTTGCACTTACACCACCAAAGGTAGGATCTGTAAGCACAGAGATATAAGGAATACCAGCGTTCTTGAGCCTGCCAATTGCTGCAGAGACCTTTGCCATCTGCATCAGCGAAAGCATTCCCTCTTGCATCCTGGCACCACCAGATGCAGAGACTATAACCAGCGGGAGTCTTTTTTCAAGAGACCTTTCTGCGGCTGTAGCCACCTTTTCTCCAACCACAGAGCCCATACTACCACCCATAAAATTAAAATCCACCACCACAACCACCACATCTATTCCCTTAATCTTTGCCTCTCCAGCAATAGCTGCCTCCTTGAGGCCTGTTTTACGCTGATAATCGCTTATCCTTTCAGGATAACTCTTTGTGTCTTTAAACCCCAGTGGGTCGGTTGGCATTAAATCGGGAAGTATTTCATTCAGAGAGCCAGAGTCTATAAGAAGTTTAAGCCTCTCAGATGCAGATATACGGAAATGATAATTGCATTTTGGGCATACCTGAAGATTGCGATCTACCTCTTTTTTATAGATTATCTCCTTGCAGTTGTTGCATTTAACCCAGAGCCCCTCAGGGATCTTTACCCTTTTTTCTGATTTTGAGTTTGTGCTTTTCTTGAACCAGGCCATCTCTAAATTGCCTTTCTCAAGCTAATAAGATATTTTCTCAGCCTTTCTGGCTCGCTGGCCATCATTTTTACAATAGAACTGCCCACAATAACACCGTCGGCTATCTGGGCCACCTCTTTTGCCTGTGATGGTTTTTTTACACCAAAACCAATGCAGACCGCTTTAGAGGTATGTCTTTTTATCAGGCTTACCATTTTTTGCATCTCTTTTGTTATGGTCAGTTTTGAGCCTGTTATACCTGTGATCGAGACATAATAAACGAAACCTGTTGTTTTATTGCAGACCAGTTTAATACGGTTTTCTGTGGATGTGGGAGCGGCAAGAAAGATGGTGGCTATATTGTGTGTCTTTGCCAGGGCTACAAAGTCGTCAGCCTCATCAGGTGGCAGATCTGGAACAATCATTCCATCTACGCCAGCCTTAGCCGCATCAACAAAAAAACGTTCAAGGCCGTATTTGAACACAGGGTTATAGTAGGTCATTAGTACTATGGGGATGCTGTAGTGTCTTCTTGCTTTTTTTACAATACCTAATACCTTTTTTAATGTTATACCATTTTTTAGTGCCTCAGAGGCCGCAGCCTGTATTACCGGGCCATCTGCCAGCGGGTCAGTAAATGGAACACCAAGCTCCACTATGTCTGCTCCAATTTCTTCAAGCAGCCCCAGGGCATTAAAGGTGTCTTCCTCAGAGGGATACCCTGCCATAATATAGGGAATAAAGGCCTTTTTACCCTTTTCCTTCAGCCTCTTGAATACTTCTTCTATTCTGTTCATTATGGAGATAAGTCCTTAAGAAAAATATTAATGAATCCAGTTATTATACCATGTTCAAAATCTTTTTTATTGCCTGCTGCCAGCCCTTTGGACCGGGCTCAACAGTTTTGATTATACCCTCTATTTTCAGGAGTTCATTATCGTAGGAGCCGTCAGGTTTTTTTATTACAACGGGTATGTCAACCTTTTTGAGCATTTCAAGATCGTTTAGACTATCACCAAGGCCTACAGTCAGTATGTTTTTAAACAGACTCTTGTATAGAGTGGTCAGAATTTCCACTGCCTTACCCTTGTCGTTGTTACCTGTTATATGATGGTAAACACCTGCTGTATAGTTGTAACCATGTTCTTTTACAAGTTCTATCAGGGCATTCAATTCTTCCTCTGAACCATAAAAAACAAAGGGCTCATCAAAGTCCCTCTTTTTACACAAAGAGGCCTCATGAGGTGGCAATGAGGTCAGACGAGCAAGTTCCTCTTCGGTCATGTCTCCAAATCCCTTTACATTAAAACCATCCCTTTGTAGCTTTTTTAGTATCTCTCTTAGTTTTGAGTATTCTGTACCAATCTTTATCAAATAATAGCCATTTATTTTTTCTGCCCCCTCTGGCAATGGTATATCAAGGTGATAATCTGATGGTATGAATATTCCGCCTCCATTTTCCGAAACAAAGGGGTCATTGTTCTGAAGCTTCTTTCTGTAGTACTCTATTTCAGCCCTTGTTTTACTTGAAACGATAATCAGGGGTATCTTTTTCATCCTGACCAGCCTGAGGGCCTCTGAGGCGTCATCAAAGCTATAGGTTTTGTGCTCAAGGAGTGTGCCATCAAGATCGGTATAGATGATTATATTTTTCATGCTCATTGTATTATTATGATCTGGATGTCCATAACATTTGTGCCGGTTGGTCCAGTGATTAGTAACTCATCGGTTTTTTTGAAAAAGCTATATGAATCGTTTCTCTGAAGATACTCTATTGGGTCAAGCCCTATGCTTCTGGCTCTTTTTACGGTATATCCGGTTACCACAGCACCAGCTGCATCAGTTGGCCCATCGGTACCATCAGTGCCAGCAGATAAAAAGGTGATATTGTCCGTGCCATCTATCTGAAGGGCAAAGGATAAGGCAAGCTCGGTGTTTCTGCCGCCAATTCCGTCTCCTCTAACCGTTACTGTTGTCTCCCCACCAGATATAATGCATACAGGGGCCATATCTTTGTATTCAAGCACCCTCTGGTAGAGCCACTTTGCAGCCTCTCTTGCCTCCCCTTGAAGGCTATCGGTTAAGATCAGGGCCTTATACCCAAGGGTTTCGGCAGCCTTTTTTGCAGCCTCCAGGCAAAGCCTATTGCTTGAGATAATATGGTTTTCTACATGCTCAAATATCCTGTTTCCTGGTTTGGGAGTCTCCGGAATTTCACCCTTTATGCCTCTTTTTATATGATTAAGCACTGCCTCGGGTGTCTGGTTCAGTAAATCATATCTTTTCAGTATTTCATAAGCATCTCTGTAGGTAGAAGGGTCTGCTACAGTAGGGCCAGAGGCAATTATGTCTAGCCTGTCACCAATCACATCAGAAACTATCAGGCTTATTATGTGAGCAGGGTGTACGATTGCGGCAAGCCTGCCGCCCTTTACCTCTGAAAGATGCTTTCTTATGATGTTAAGCTCAACAATGTCGGCCCCCCTGTTCATGACCATCTGGGTGATGCTTTTTTTATCCTCAAGGCTGAGCCCCCTGCATGGCGAACATAAAAGGGCAGACCCCCCACCAGAGATGAGACACAATACAAGAGAGTCTTTTTCTATAGATTCAATCATTGCCAGGGCAGTCCTGGTGGCCTTTACCGAGTTGTCATCAGGTATAGGGTGGGCTGCTTCAAAAAGTGTGATATTTTCTGGAAAAGAAAACCCCTCTGAATGGTGATACTTGGTTATAACGACTCCCTTTTTTATCCTTCCAGATAAAGACTCGATTGTGGCTTTTGCCATCGGGCAGGATGCCTTGCCAAAGGCTAAAAGGTATGTATTTTTGTAAACTGAAATGCTATCGGTCAGCCCCGACAGGGCAGCCTTTACAGCCTTTTGGGGGTTGACAGCCTCCAGTGCTTTGTTGAATATCTTAAGTATATCTTCACGGCCCTTACGCATATGTTATTATAACTTAATTCATTATTTACAATACTTTACAGAAAAAAGCCAGCTATGCTATTCTTATAAATACTTCAAAATAGAAAGGAGTGAGGAAGGTGGCTCTTAGTAAGGAGAGGAAACAAGAGATCATTAATGCTTTTAAGACCCACGAAAACGACACAGGATCCCCTGAGGTCCAGGTCGCTATTCTTACAGAAAGGATCAACTACCTGACCGAGCATTTCAAGGTTCACAAAAAGGACCACCATTCAAGAAGGGGGCTTTTAAAGATGGTGGCCCAGAGAAAAAAGCTGCTTGATTATCTCAAAAGAAAGGATCAGCAGCGTTACGAAAAACTTATTGAGCGGTTAGGATTAAGAAAATAGGAGAGTGAAACATGGCAGACATCGAGAGCGAACGGTCTGGGCTTACAGTTAAGAAAGAGACTGTTGAAGCAGAGATCAAAGGTAAAAAACTAATAATTGAAACAGGAGAATTAGCAAAGCAGGCAGACGGCTCAGCACTTTTAAAATTTGGCGATACCGTTGTACTTGCCACTGCTGTATCAGAGAAAAAAGAAAAAGAGGATTTAGATTTTTTCCCATTAACCATAGACTATCAAGAAAAGGCCTACGCAGCAGGAAAAATCCCCGGGGGATTCTTTAAAAGAGAGGGTAAACCCTCGGAAAAAGAGGTCCTTGTATCTCGATTAATCGATAGACCGATCAGGCCTCTCTTTCCAGACGGTTACCGCTCAGAAACCCAGGGAATTGTGTCGGTCCTCTCTTATGGTGATGAGAATGCATCAGATATTCTTGGCATTATTGGTATGTCTACTGCTTTAATGCTATCGGATATACCCTTTAATGGGCCGGTATCAGCAATAAGGGTAGGGCTGTTAAAGGGAGAGTTCATTTCAATGCCCGACCTGAACGAGTCGGAAGAGCTTGATCTAAACTTTGTTGTAGCTGGTACTGACGAGGCAGTTGTTATGGTTGAAGGCGGTGCAAAGGAGGTATCTGAGGATATTGTTTTGCAGGCAATCGATTTTGCTCATCAGGAGATAAAAAAGATAAACGCCCTTCAAAGAGAGCTTGCCAGCCGTTGCGGTAAGGAAAAGAGAAGCTTCAATGTGCCAGAGATAGATGAGGCCCTCAAGGCTAAGATTGAAAACTATATTAAAGAGCGTCTTGATCAGGCTTTAAGAGTGCCAGAGAAACTGAAGCGTCAGGAGGCTGTAAATGCTCTGCTTGATGAAGTTATTGAAGAGTTCAATTCCGAAGAAGAGGATAGAACAGCAGAGATCAAAGAGATTTTCCATGAGCTTGAGAAAAAGATCGTACGAAGCATGATAATTAATGAAGGCATAAGGGCTGATGGAAGAAGGCCTGATGAGATACGTCCAATATACTGTAAAGTAGGTTTTCTGCCAAGGGTTCATGGCTCAGCCCTTTTTGTAAGAGGCGAAACCCAGGCACTGGTAGCAGTAACCCTTGGTACAGCCGAAGATGAACAAAAGGTTGATGCCCTTGAAGGCGAATCTTACAAGTCCTTTATGCTTCATTACAACTTTCCTCCCTTTAGTGTTGGTGAGGTAAAGAGACTTGGCTCTCCTGGCAGAAGAGAGATTGGCCATGGTGCGCTTGCAGAAAGGGCCCTGAAGCCTCTGATTCCGCCAAAGGAGAAGTTTCCATACACTATCAGGGTAGTCTCGGATATACTTGAATCAAATGGGTCCTCCTCAATGGCAACTGTATGTGGTGCATCGCTTGCTTTAATGGATGCTGGTGTGCCTATTGATGTGCCAGTGGCTGGAATAGCCATGGGCTTGATTAAAGAGGGTGATAAGACGGTTGTGCTTTCAGACATTATGGGCATGGAAGATCACCTTGGAGATATGGACTTCAAAGTTACCGGTACTCGCAAGGGAGTTACAGCCTTCCAGATGGATGTAAAGATTGCAGGAATTACCAGGGATGTAATGCAGAAAGCACTTGAGCAAGCACGGCAGGGAAGGGTATATATTCTGGATAAGATGAAAGAGGTAATAGCTGTTCCAAGAAAGAACCTTTCACCCTACGCACCAAGAATTTATTCTCTG
>JAADIE010000033.1 GCA_013151495.1 Nitrospirota bacterium
ATTTATAAAATAACTGAAAAGGCCGATTCATTGTTCCCAAAACACTACGATACATTTATATTGCAGGTTTTTAGCGAAATAGAAAAGAAAGAGGGCAGAAAAAAGATTGAGGAAATATTTAGATGGCGTAAGGAATCTTTACTTGAGGAGAGAAAGACGAGGCTCAATGGGAATAAGAGTGTTAAGAAAAAATTACAACGACTTGCTGATTTACTTGAGGAAGAAGGGTATATCGTGGAGTTTATTGAAAATAAAGATTCTTTTCAACTTAGACAATACAACTGCCCGATTTCTTCGGTGTCAAAGATGTACCGCGAGAGTTGTAAGATGGAACTTGAACTGTACAAAGACCTGATCGGAGATAACCTGAAACGAATAGCCTGCATATCTGATGGATCTCCAGCCTGTGTTTATAGCATTTCAAAGCAGTAAATATTTTGATAAGCCACTTTAACAAAAAGATATAACCCATTGAAATTAAAAGAAAAATAAAAAATAACTTGACAAGTGCGTTATTTTATTGTTAAATTATTAGCACTCTATGGAGAGGAGTGCTAAAATGTTGGATGAGCGTACAGAAAGGGTGCTCTGGGCGGTAATACAGAGCTATATAGAAAACCCCGATCCTGTCGGATCGAGGTATGTAACCAAGAAGTACGCCTTCAGCTATTCTCCGGCTACTATCAGGAATATTATGGCTGACCTGGAGGATATGGGGTATCTTAAGCAACCTCATACCTCAGCAGGCAGGGTGCCAACCGACAAGGGTTATAGATATTTTGTTGAACATATTATAAGCAGGGATATTGGTTACGACGAACGGCTTGTGGAGGAGCTGGAAAGGCGAATAAAAAATATGGTAGAGGACATGGACGGGGTGCTCAACGAGGCAACAAAGACTCTTTCTACGCTGTCCCATTTCCTCGGGCTGGCAATCTCTCCAGGGCCAGAGGGTAGCACCCTTAGGAGGATAGAGCTTGTACCTTATAAGGACGATCGTATTGCAGTCCTGATACTGACCGATGAGGGTGTAATAAAGCACAAGATAATAAAGAATGAGTTTTCTCTTACAGCTAATGACCTCAGCAGCATTGCAAAGTATTTAAACAGAGAATTTACCGGCTATACAATAAAAGAGATAAGGAATCAGCTTGTTAAGGAGCTTGCTGAAGACAAAAACCTTTGTGACACATTGATTGAAAGGGCTTTAAAGCTCTGCCACGAGTCTCTTGATGAGTATGGTGCAAATGTCTTTATAACAGGTCTTTCTTCTATACTTGATTTACCTGACTTTACAGATATAGAAAAGATCAAGGAGCTTTCAAAGGCTATTGAAGACAAGCATAAAATGATAAAATTATTAGATAGAATTGTTCAGACCGAGGGGGTGCAGGTTGTTATCGGTTCTGAAAATCCTATAAAGGAAATGAGCGCTATGAGCATTATTGCCTCAACTTATAAAGACAAAGACAGACCTGCAGGCATTGTAGGTGTTATTGGTCCGAAGAGGATGGACTATAAGGCGGTTATTACCCTTGTGGATACCGCAGCACGCTATCTGAGTAAAATCTTTGAGGAAGGAGGAGGAAAATAACATATGGATGAAGGCAAACAGACTAACATAGAGGAGAATGAATTGACCGAAGAAAAGGACAGAGCTTTACAGGAAAAAAAGGAAGGTGAAGTGGTAGAAAAGACAGAGGAAGAGGTTGTTCCGGTTGAGAAATCACCTGAAGAGGAGCTTCAGGAATTAAGGAAAGAGTTAGAGGAATACAAAGACAAATATATTCGTCTTTATGCAGAGTTTGAAAACTATAAAAAGAGGGTTCAGAAAGACAGAACCGAGCTTATCAAGTATGGCTCTGAACCCTTGATGATAGAACTGCTTACAGTGCTTGACAATTTAGAGATGGCCATAAGCCATGCAAACGAGCAGTCAAGCATTGAAAGTCTCCTTCAGGGTGTTGAAATAACCTTGAAGGAGTTCAAAAAAATCTTGAACAAATTTGGTGTTAAGGAGATTGAGGCCCTTGGAAAGCCCTTCGACCCTGAGTACCATCACGCAATGGCTCAGGTAGAAAGGGCTGATGTTGAGGATAAAACAGTGGTAGAGGAGTACAGAAAGGGTTATACTTATAATGATAAGGTAATACGGCCATCTTTGGTGGCCGTTTCCAAAAAGGTCTCTCAGGAAGAGACCACCAGCGAAGAAAATCAAAAAAACAATGATATAAAGGAGGAGTGAGACTATGGGAAAGGCAATTGGCATAGACCTTGGTACTACTAACTCAGTGGTTGCAGTTGTTCAGGGTGGTGAGCCTGTGGTTATACCCAACCAGGAGGGTAATCGTACAACACCCTCGGTTGTGGCCTTTACCGAAAAGGGTGAAAGGCTGATTGGTCAGGTTGCAAAAAGACAGGCCATTACCAACCCTGAAAACACAATATTTTCAATAAAGAGGTTAATGGGTAGAAAATACAACTCTAAAGAGGTGGAGGAGGCCAAGAAAAGGCTTCCATACAAGATTGTGGAGGCTCCAAATGGAGATGCCCATGTGGAGGTGATGGGAAAACGTTATTCTCCACCTGAGATCTCTGCTATGATCCTTCAGAAGCTCAAACAGGCTGCTGAAGACTATCTTGGCGAGCCTGTAACCGATGCGGTTATAACCGTGCCTGCATACTTTGACGACAGCCAGCGTCAGGCAACAAAGGATGCCGGTAAAATTGCAGGCCTTAATGTCTTGAGGATTATAAACGAGCCTACAGCAGCAGCCCTTGCCTATGGGCTTGACAAGAAGAAAGAGGAGAAGGTGGCAGTATACGACCTTGGTGGTGGTACTTTCGATATCTCTATACTCGAGATAGGCGAGGGTGTTATCGAGGTTCATGCAACAAGTGGTGATACCTACCTTGGTGGTGATGACTTTGATTTAAGGATAATAGACTGGCTCGTTGAGGAGTTCAAGAAAGAGCAGGGTATTGACCTCAGGCAGGACAGGATGGCCCTTCAGAGGCTGAAAGAGGCTGCCGAGAAGGCAAAGATCGAGCTTTCCACTGCCATGGAAACGGAGATAAACCTGCCCTTTATCACTGCCGATGCTTCAGGGCCAAAGCATCTTGTTATGAAGCTGACAAGGGCCAAGTTCGAGCAGATGATCGAAGACCTGCTTGAAAGAACAGCTGTGCCCTGCAGGAATGCATTAAAAGATGCAAAATTGACAGAAGACGACATAGATGAGGTACTGCTTGTTGGTGGTCAGACCAGAACACCAAAGGTCCAGGAGGTAGTAAAAAAGATCTTCAAGAAAGACCCCAACAAGACCATCAACCCTGACGAGGCCGTTGCCATTGGTGCTGCAATACAGGCTGCCGTGCTAAAGGGCGAGATGAAGGATGTTCTGCTTCTTGATGTTACACCTCTTAGCCTTGGTATCGAGACCCTGGGTGGTGTGTTTACAAAGATCATCGAGCGTAACACCACCATACCAACCAAAAAGAGCCAGATATTCTCTACGGCAACAGACAACCAGCCAGCGGTTACAATCAAGGTCTATCAGGGTGAGCGTGAAATGGCAGCAGACAACAAGCTCCTTGGTGTGTTCGAGCTGGTTGGTATTCCACCAGCCCCAAGGGGTGTGCCTCAGATCGAGGTTACCTTCGATATAGACGCAAACGGAATACTGCATGTTTCAGCTAAAGACCTTGGTACCGGAAAGGAACAGTCTATTCGCATCACTGCATCGAGTGGTCTGACTGAAGAGGAGATCCAGAGGATGATGAAAGAGGCCGAGGCACATGCCGAAGAGGACCGCAGGAAACGTCAGCTTGCAGAGGCCAGAAACGAGGCAGATACGCTGATTTACACTGTTGAGAAGTCGCTTCGTGAATATGGCGACAAGGTTACCGAGGCTGAAAAGAAAGAGATTGAAGAGGCCCTTGAAAACTGTAAGAAGGTAAAAGACTCTGCCACCGAGGCATCTGAGATAAAGGCAGCAATCGAGCGTCTAACTCAGGCATCCTATAAGCTTGCCGAGCATCTATACAAAGGTGCTCAGGCCCAGGCTGCTGGTGCTGGAGCTACAGGCGCTGAGGCTGGCAGCTCTGATGGCAGTAAGCCAAAGGATGAAGAAGAGGTGGTAGAGGCGGAGTTTGAGGATGTGGATAAAGACAAATCATGAAAGACTACTACAAGATCTTAGGTGTTAGCAGAGACGCCACTGACGAGGAGATAAAAAAGGCTTATAGAAGGCTTGCCCTGAAGTATCATCCGGACAGAAATCCGGGTGATAAAGAGGCTGAAGAGAAGTTCAAAGAGATAAACGAGGCATACGCCTGTTTAAGTGATCCTCAAAAGAGGGCTCAGTACGACCAGTTCGGCACTGCCGATGCCTTTGCTGGAGCCGGGGCAGGCTTTAGTGGCTTTTCAGCCTCTTTTACGGATATCTTTGAAGACATCTTTGGCGACTTCTTTGGAGCCTTTACCGGACAACGGAGACGCCCCCGTCCTACAAAGGGGGCTGATCTCCGTTATGATTTGACCATCACCCTTGAGGAGGCTGTTCAGGGTACAGAAAAGGAGATAAGGGTCCCGAGATGGCTATCCTGTGATGTATGTGGTGGTACAGGTGCCAAACCAGGGCATGGCCCTGTAAGTTGTCCGAACTGTCATGGTACAGGCCATATACGCTTTCAGCAGGGTTTTTTCTCTGTAACAAAGACCTGTGGCCGTTGTGGTGGCTCAGGTCACATAATCTCTTCTCCCTGTACAAAGTGTAAGGGTAGTGGCAGAATCAGAAGATACCGTAATGTGAAGGTAAAGGTTCCACCTGGTGTAGATACCGGTACAAGGCTACGGATGTCTGGAGAGGGTGAGCTTGGCGAAAACGGAGGCCCGCCTGGTGATCTTTATATATACCTGGAGGTCAAACCACATAAGTACTTCAAGCGGGAAGGACTGAATCTATACTGTGATGTGCCGGTAAGTTTTCCGCAGGCTGCCCTGGGGGCTGAAATTGAGGTGCCCACACTGGATGGAACAGAGAAGTTACGCATTCCGGCAGGTACGCCATCGGGTAAGGAGTTTGTTCTAAAGGGAAAAGGGGTGCCAAGGCTTGGCGGACACTCAAGAGGTGATCAGATAGTTCGCATTTATATAGATGTGCCAAAGAAGTTAACACCCAGACAGAAGGAGCTTTTAAGAGAATTTGCAGAGATAAGCGGTGAAGAGTTACAAAAGAGCTTTGTAGAAAAGGTTAAAGACTTCTTTGCCCACAATGGATGAAGGCCACAGACGAATCATCCTTCCCCACTTAGACCCCAGCCAGAGTAATATCACCGTAAGGGACGAAGAGTTTCATTATCTGAAGAATGTTATAAGACTTAAGGCTGGTGATACCCTTAAAGTACTTGATGGAAGGGGCTGGGAGATTGATGCCCTGATAAAAGAGATAAAAAAGAAAAGCCTCACCCTTGAGGTTACCAATAAGAGGTATCATGAGAGGAAAAGAGCCTTCAGACTCACCCTTATTCAGGCTGTACTTAAAGGTGAGAAAATGGACCTTGTGCTTCAGAAGGCCACAGAGCTAGGGGTGGATATAATTGTGCCTGTTTTTACCGAGCACACAGTTTTAAAGTCGACCCGCAAGTTTAAACACTGGCAGAGGGTATGTCTTGAGGCAACCCGGCAGGCAAAACGGATCTACATGCCCGAGCTACTTAAGCCCTGTGAGTTCAAAGATGCTATCGAGGCTGCAAATGGTAAACACAGGTTTATACTTCATGAAAAGTCGGAAAGCACTGTAAAAGGGCTTTTAGGTAGGAGTATACTGGGAGATGTGTTTGTGGCAGTAGGGCCTGAGGGTGGATTCTCTCATGAAGAGACCCGGTATGCCAGGGAAAAGGGCTTTGAGGCTATCAGCCTTTCTGAAAATATACTGAGGGCCGAAACAGCAGCAATAGTGTCGGTTTTCCTTTTCAGCCTGCTTTTAAGTCGATAGTTAGGGGGATTAGGATTTGTCATGTTATAATTACATAATGAAAAAGGAACTTTTAAATAAGATAGCCAGTGTGCTTAAAGAGCATCCGGAAATAGCCTTTGCCTATTTGTATGGCTCGTTTCTTAAACAACCGGAAGTGGCTAATGACATTGACATTGCAGTTGGTTTAAAGGGAATCTCTGATTTGTATCGGGCTCTTGAGATAACCGGATCTGTAAAGGATAAACTTTATGATTTAATTCCGAAACCTGTAGATTTAAGAATTCTTAATTTCGCAACTGTAAGTTTTTGTCTTGATGTATTAGAGGAAGGTTTTTTATTTTATGAAGCTGACGAAGAATATTTAACAGATTTTATAGAATCTATCTCTGCAAAAGCTGTACAAACCATTACAAACAGATATGATCTTGAGGGAGAGTTTTGCAGGCTATAGATTTTAAAAGAATAGACTCCCTTATCAATGACATAGAAAAGGAAGAAGGTTTTCTTTCAGATGTTATAAAGTTGACCAGTTTAGATGATAAGACAACGAAGGCAATAAAGTATTCACTGATAGTAACAATTGAAGCAATGCTTCAAAT